>JABLXJ010000021.1 GCA_013178125.1 Bacillota bacterium
GCAAGAGCGGAGGGGAAACACCTGTACCCATTCCGAACACAGAAGTTAAGCCCTCCAGCGCCGATGGTACTGCACTGGCAACGGTGCGGGAGAGTAGGCCGCTGCCGGATGCTTTTTTATGTACATCGCTTGACTGTGTTAGATTTTATGGTATAATATAGGTAAAATCGCATTTCATGCGAAGGTGCAATGGCGTGCCTTTGCCAGTATGACGCGGGCAACGACGCCCGCGGCAGGAGTGTTATGGTATGTACTTATATACCCTCCTGTCGCGGGCGTTTTTGTTTAGGGCTCTGTGGCCATGATAGAGGCCTTTGAAAGGGCTATAGAAGAGCCGCTAGAGCGCCGGGAAAAACCATATGGAACTGAACTGCCTGGACTATAGGAACAGGTCAAAATTTGAAGAGGGGAGAGGGAAACATGAGCTTTAGTACCGGTATCAACTCTACGGCGGCAACGGGCACAAGGAACAGGACGCCCAACAGCGTCTGTTCATTCAGCGGCCTCTGTGTGACCTGTATTGAAGGCTGCACGGGGTTATGTGAGGTTGGCCGCTCAGCAGTCAGGGGACGGGAGGTTATATACCCCAAACCCTACGGGAAAATCACGACGGCGTCTCAAAAGGATTACCCGATCGACTTCTCGCATTTCAACATCCTCGGGACCGCGGTGGGTGCCCAGGGTGCCGAGGCGGATAGCGATAAGGCGACATTCCCTGCAGTGGACGTGGAACAGCTGGTTGGGGGCTCCCCAGCATCGGGCGGGGACGCCATAAAGCTCCGGTTGCCGGTGATCATCTCCGCGCTTGGCTCGACGCAAGTGGCCAGGGATAACTGGGAGGGGCTCGCGATAGGGGCTGCCATCTCCGGCACGATCCTGACAATAGGGGAAAACGTGTGTGCGATGGATCCCGAGGCCGAGTTCAAGAACGGCCAGGTTGTCAGGTCCCGAGATATGGAGCGACGGGTGAAGCTCTATAAGGACTGGCATGATGGCTACGGGACAATAGTTGTACAGGCTAACGTCGAGGATACGAGGCTGGGCGTGCTTGAGTATGCCATCGAGGAGCTTGGTGTCGATACCGTCGAGATAAAGTGGGGGCAGGGCGCAAAGGACATCGGCGGCGAGGTCAAGCTTTCGTCCCTTGAAGATGCCCTGAAGATGAAATCCAGGGGTTACATAGTCATGCCGGACCCTGAAGACCCCGAGGTCGAGCGTGCTTACAGGCAGGGGGCGTTCCGGGAGTTTGAGCGCCATTCTAGGATCGGTATGGTGGATCGTGAGTCGTTTATCTCCAGGGTTGAGCAGCTCAGGAGGGCCGGGGCCAAACACATCTTCTTAAAGACCGGAGCCTACCGGCCTTCGGACCTGGCGCGCGCCCTCAGGTATGCCTCAGATGCCCAAATCGACCTCGTAACGGTTGATGGGGCGGGCGGCGGGACTGGGATGAGCCCGTGGCGCATGATGAACGAGTGGGGGATACCGACTGTCTTCCTTGAGGCCCTAGTGGTGGATTACATGGACCGGCTCAATGGAAAGGGCGCATACCTGCCTGATATTGCTATTGGCGGTGGGTTTGCCCTCGAGGACCAGGTGTTTAAGGGACTTGCGCTTGGGGCTCCCTATGTGAAGGCCATCGGTATGAGCCGGGCCCCGATCACGGCGGTCATGGTCGGGAAGACCATTTCAGGGCTCATCCAGGACGGGAAGCTGCCACCGGATCTCGCAGGATACGGTGGAGACGTCGAGCAGGTTTTCGCCAGCGCCCACCTGCTGCGCAAGAAATATGGTGAGGCCTTCGAGAACATCCCCGCATCAGCGGTGGCGCTCTTCTCCTATTTCGACCGCTTGTCATATGGCCTGCGCCAGTTCATGTGCGGTGCGAGGAAGTTTGCCCTGGGGTATATAACCAGGGACGACCTGGTGGCCTTGACCGAGGAGGCGTCCAGGTTGACGGGTATCCCGTACGTCACCGAGCTCGATCGCGAGGAGGCTTACAGCATTCTCGAGGGCGAGGGGAGCGAACGGATGGTGGGAGTTGCTTAAATCTGTGTATCAAGGTCTGCCGGACGGCGGGAGAAGCGCCGCCCGATGCGAACTCGATGCTAACTTTAAATTCTACTCTATCTTACACTCCATCTTACTCCGGCGCCGGAGCCTTGTGCGCGAGCGCCGGAGCATTTTTTGACCGCCGGGCGTATTTGGGGTATTATATAGAAAAGCACGGAAAGATTCGGGAAGGTGGTCATATGGACATCGCTGAAAGAAAGGAAATACTGAAACGCGCCAGAGAGCTGGATGTCAAGTTCATACGCCTCCAGTTTACGGACATCCTCGGCGTGCTCAAGAACGTGGCGATCACTGTTGACAGGCTGGAGGAGGCGCTTGATGGAGAGGTTGCATTTGACGGCTCCTCTATAGAAGGCTTCGTCCGGGTGGAGGAGTCGGACATGCTCCTGATGCCTGATCTCTCGACGTTTGCGCTCTTCCCCTGGAGGCCCCGGGATGGCTCGGTTGCGCGATTGATCTGTGACATCTACAACCCTGACGGCACGCCCTTTGCCGGCTGCCCGCGCGCGGCATTGAGACGGGTCCTGGACGGGGCTCAAAAAGCCGGATACGAGGTGCATATAGGGGTTGAGGGGGAGTTCTTTCTTTTCCATACTGATGAGGCCGGCAACCCCACCACCACAACTCACGACAAGGGGAGCTATTTCGACCTGACCCCTGTTGACCTCGGGGAGAATGCCCGGCGCGATATGGTTTTGACCCTTGATGAAATGGGGATCAGGGTCCAGGCATCCCACCACGAGGTCGCCCCGGGGCAGCATGAGATTGCGTTCAGGCATGACGAAGCGTTGAGGACCGCAGATAACATTGTGACATTCCGTTATGTGGTGCGTGCCATAGCCCAGCGCCACGGCCTATACGCGAGCTTCATGCCAAAGCCGATTTACGGTGTCGGCGGCTCGGGCCTGCACCTGAGCCACTCGATCTTTTGCGATGGACAGAATATCTTCTTCGACCCGAATGGGAAATATAGGCTCAGCGAATCGGCGTTCCATTATATTGGTGGGCTGCTCAGCCACAGCCCCGCTTTGACTGCCATCACAAATCCCACGGTGAATTCTTACAAACGCCTGGTCCCGGGCTTTGAAGCCCCCAGCTATATAGCATGGTCCTTCCAGAACAGGAGCCCCCTGGTTAGAATCCCATTCCAGCGGGGGAAGGCCACTAGAATAGAGCTACGCAGCCCCGACCCGACGTGTAACCCCTATCTCGCGATCGCCGCGTCCATAAAAGCTGGCCTCGACGGGATCGGACGCCGGATCGAGCCGCCCGAACCTATTCAGGGCAGCACTTACGGATTAACAGAGGAGGAGCGGCAGCGGCTCAACCTGAGACGCCTCCCGCGCAACCTTATGGAGGCCCTGGGGGAGCTATCGCGCGACGAGGTAATAAAATCTACGCTCGGCGATCACATCTATAACAAGTTTGTCCAGGCGAAATGCGTGGAATGGGAGGATTATTCCACGAAGATTCATCAATGGGAGCTGGATGAATACCTGGCGAAGTTTTAGGGCTTGAGATGAGACGCACCGAAGAGATGAAAACCTTCCGGGCCGGGGTGTAAGATGCGCCGAAGAGAAGTATTCATAGCTGACAAGAGCGCCTCGTCGCGCCAGAGGTTGAGGAGGATCCTCACTGAGGCAGGGTATGCGGTTGTGGGAGAGGCGGCGGACGGGTCTAGCGCCCTTCGAGGCATCAGAAGCCTCGAGCCTGAGGTGGTGGTGCTGGATTCGGAGCTCCCTGCCCTCAACGGGTTTGAAGTTGCCAGGATTGTTGAGGAGGACCATCTCGCTCCCGTCGTGCTCATAGCCTCCCAGACGAGCTGGGAGTTTGTGGAGAAGGCCAAGGAATCCTCTGTTTCCGCCTATCTTGTGCGCCCCGTCAGCGAGCGAGACCTGATACCCGCGATCGAGCTGGCCATCGTCAATTACGAGCGGAGGAGCAGGCTCCAGGATAAGATCAGGGAGCTGGAGGAGAGCCTCGAATCTCGCAAGGTAATCGAGAGGGCCAAGGGTGTGTTGATGAAAACGATGGGCCTGTCCGAGGGCGAAGCCTACCGGCTCATCCAGAAACAGGCCATGGATAAGTCGACCTCGATGCGCGCGATTGCTGAGGCCATACTCCTCACTTATGAAATCAAGAAGAAGGGGCGGGGTGGTTGAGCATCCCGGCGGGCGTCCTGATGAATGCCCTGCCGGCCACCCTCGCCACATCCTCCAGCTCCGAAAGGACGCGTTCGAGGCCCTCCATGTCCAGGGACTGCGCCCCGTCGGATAGTGCTTCATCGGGGTGGATATGGGCTTCTATCAAAAGCCCGTCCGCGCCTGCGACTACAGCGGCCTTCGCCATGGGGGGCACCAAGTCCCGCCTGCCCGTCCCGTGGCTTGGATCGACGATCACGGGAAGATGGCTCAGCTGTTTGACAAGGGCCACGGCAGAGAGGTCCAGCGTGTTGCGGGTGTATAGCTCGAAGGTCCGGATGCCGCGCTCGCACAGGATCACGTTGGGGTTTCCCTCAACCATGATGTATTCGGCGGCCATCAACCACTCCTCGATGGTTGCCGAGAGCCCGCGCTTCAGGACCACCGGCTTGCCGAGCCTACCGAGCGCCTTGAGCAATTTGAAGTTTTGCATATTCCTGGTGCCTACCTGCATTATATCTGTGTAGCTGCTTACCAGTTCAACATCTTGCGCGTCGAGCACCTCGGTGACGATTTTAAGCCCGGTCTCCTTCTTCGCCTCAGCTAGCAGCCTGAGCCCCTCCTCCTCAAGGCCCTGGAATGAGTATGGCGAGGTCCTTGGCTTGTATGCTCCGCCCCTCAGTATCTTGCACCCTATGGATTTGATAGCGCAGGCGGTTTCCAGGAGCTGCTCCCGGCTCTCCACGGCGCATGGGCCCGCAATTACCGCGATCTCCGGCCCGCCGATCTCGACCCCGTCAACGTTGATGATGGTGTTTTCAGGCTTCGCCTCCCGGCTTGCAAGCTTAAAGGGGCGCAGGATCGGGATCGCCCTCTCCACCCCGGGCATCAGCTCTATAAATTTCAGGTTCAGGTGACGCTTATCGCCTATAGCCCCGATCACGCGCTTATCCGTGCCGTGGATCACCTGGGTGCGAAAACCGAGCTCATGTAGCTTGTCTTCAACCTCTTTGATCTGCTCCTCAGTTGCACCTGATTTCATGACAACTATCATCGCCTAACAACCCCCTTTGAGAGTCGGAAAAAAACAAAAACCTTCTCGCCTCAAGGACGAGAAGGTAATCTCGCGGTACCACCTTGATTGGCTGCACCAGCCTGCATCTCTGCTATCGCTCATTCGTCGTTCGAAGTACGGGGCAGATTCCCATCTACCCGATACCTGCTCCCCCGTAACGGCGGGAGATCCGTCCTGACCTACTTGCCCGGCCTGCCTTTACGAACGCGCACCGGCCAGGCGTTCAGCTGGAAGCTCGAGGGCGAACTTCAATCGCGTTCCCGTCATCGTGCTCGCACCTTGCCACGACTCTCTTCGACGGGCCCCGCGACCTACTTTTCCCCGTCACAGCCTTTCCCGACTCTACTTGCTTTTCACGGATCTACTCCTGTAGAACATTCCTGTATTTATGATGCCAATTTTGTTTAACATAACTTTAGCATATATCGCCCTGCTGGCAAAGGGCGGAACCAGCGCGCGAAGGATCGCAATCTGCGCCAGTCGTAGGGATTAGAGCAGATTACGGGGTTTCCCATGGTATTGTGCAGTTTTTCTAGCAGTTTTTCTAATAGTGCGTGGCGGTAGCGCGGGGTCGTAGCGGGCGAAAACGTCACGGGCGAAAAGGCAAGGCGAAAAGGCAAAAAAGAAGGCTGATGATGATCGGATCGGGGGAGCACCGACCATGCTGACTAGAAGGGAATTCATCAAGCTCTGCATCGCCGGGATCGCTGCCATGAGCCTCTCGGACCTCATCATACCCGAGCTGGCCCGGGCGTTTCAGACCCCCGGCGGCAGGCCTATGGTGATATGGCTGGAAGCGATGACCTGCGCCGGGGATTTCATGTCATTTTTGAATGCACTACGCCCCGACCTCCAGGAGCTTCTCTTCAAGACCATCGACCTGCGCTACAGCAACACCCTGATGACGGGCGAGGGCCGGGTGGCCATCACTGAGCTCGAGAGCATCGCCGGCAGGAGGAGGGGTGAATATATCCTGATAGTTGAGGGCACTGTGCCGACCATGGACGGCGGGACCTACGGCCTGATCGGGCACCACCCTGACGGCCGGCCTTTTACCCACCTGGAGGCCGTTCGCCTGCTGGGCGGGGGCGCCAGGCACCTGATCTCAGCCGGGACATGCGCGTCATTTGGCGGACCCTACGCGGCAAACCCAAACCCGTCGGGGTCGAAACCCGTGAGCGCGGTCCTGGAGCGGCGACTGGTGAGGGAGCGACTGGTGAACGTGCCGGGTTGCCCGATTCATCCCGACTGGCTTGTCGGTACACTATCCCACTTGCTCCTCTACGGCATTCCGGATATGGACGAACATCGGAGGCCGCGTTTGTTCTACGGGTCCCTGATCCATGACCGCTGCCCGCGCCGCCAGCACTTTGATGATGGGGAGTTTGCCGCGCAGCCCGGGGATAAGGAATGCCTCTACACGATAGGGTGCAAGGGCCCTGTCACTTTTGCCGATTGTCCGGTAAGAAAGTGGAACAGCGGTCATATGAACTGGCCGGTGGGGGCAAATACACCGTGTATAGGTTGTGTAAGTCCGGGCTTTCCTGATAGGACATCGCCTTTCTTTGCCCACCTCCCGGATATTCATATCCCGGGCGTTAAGAGGACGGCGGATAAGATCGGCACTGCGGTTGGGGTCGCGGCCGCCGCGGGAATAGGTGCCCACGCTGTGGCGAGCGCCATCACGGGGAGGCTTTCGAAGAACCTTATGGAAGGGACCGAGGGGAAGCCAGCCGCGATTAGCGGTGCGGCCAGGGCCGCCGTGCCCCAGAAACCCCCGGGGGGTGCAGGGGGTGCAGGGGACGCTAGTGCTGACGCCCCCGGCTCCAGTCCTGGTCCCGGTCCCGGCCACGCCCCCGGGAGGGTGCCCCGCGGCATTCGTGGCATTCTCAGGAGGCTTCTCGCGCGAGTGCGGATCAAACGAGGGGAAACCAGGAGGTAGGGAGGTAGAGTGGCTGCGATATGGGCGAGCGAGTTACGATAAGCCCGGTAACGAGGCTGAACGGCTTCTGGAGAATCGATGTCCAGATAGAGAACGGGGTCGTCAGGGATGCGTGGAGCAGCGGGATTTTCTTCAGGGGGTTCGAGCTTATCCTGGAGGGGCGTGAACCGAGGGATGCCATATATCTCACGGAGCGCATCTGCGGGATTTGCTCGTCGGCCCACGGCATGGCGTCGTCGCGCGCCCTGGAGGATGCCTGCGGGGTGGAGGCGCCCCGGAACGGGGTGCTCATGCGTAGCCTCATCTTCGCCGCGGACATGCTCCAAAATCACATTAGGCACTTTTACCTGCTAGCTGTCCCTGATTTCGTGGAGGGACCCGATATGCCGCCCTTCCTGCCGCGGTATAACGTTGATTTCAGGCTTTCAAAGAATGCCACCGAGCGAATCATGGCGAATTACCTGGAGAGCCTGAAGCTAACCCGGGAGTTCCTGGAGATGCAGGCTAACCTGGGTGGCAAGGCGCCTCACACCCATGGGATTCTGGCGGGGGGCGCACCGGTCGCGCCCGACGCAGATAAGATCAGGTACAGCCTCTCGGTGGTGGATAGGGCCAGGAGATTCATCATGGAGAAATATATCCCGGATGTGTATGCCATAGGCGAGGCCTATCCAGACTACTACAAGATCGGCAGAGGTCACGGGAATTTCCTGGCCTACGACCAGTTCCCTCAGGCTCAGCCGGATGGCGGACCGGTTCACAAGGGCGGTGTCATGATCGATGGCAGGGTTGAGGGCCTCGATCTCGAGACCATAACAGAACATGTGAAATTCTCTTGGTTTTCACCGGAAGACGGGCCACGCAAGCCGGGGGTCGGGTCAACCCACCCCGATGTCAGGAAGGTTGAGGCCTACTCCTGGGTAAAGGCGCCGCGGTATAATGGGAGGGCGGTTGAGACAGGCCCCCTGGCTGCCCAGTGGATCGCAAGGGGCTACAGGCGAGGGATATCCGTCATGGACAGGCACGTGGCCAGGGCCCTGATGACGAAAGAGGTGGCCGAGCTGATGCGCGAGTGGCTGCTCTCGCTCGAGCCTGGTAAGCCGGTCTTCGAGTCGTACGATATACCTGCTGAGGCCGAGGGGGTTGGCACGGTCGATGCGTTCAGGGGCGGGCTCGGGCACTGGGTGAGAATCGAGGGGCAGCGGATAGCTAGGTACCAGATCGTCACGCCCTCCGCCTGGAATTGCTCGCCCCGGGATGACTCGGGGCAGCGGGGGGCCGTTGAGGAGGCGTTGGCCGGCACGCCTGTTGAGAATCCCAGGGCTCCTGTTGAGGTAGGCCGCGTCATCAGGTCGTTCGACCCGTGCCTCGCGTGTGCGGCTCATGTTATCCGCGATGATGGTTCGTCCGAGGATATCAGGGTGAGTTGACATGCTCGCTGATGTATTCGGAGACATGCAACATGCATACACGGAGATGCTCATACTTCAGGGCAATTACAACGGCATTTGGGGGCGGCGGAGGTGACTAGGATGCAAAGGGGCCAGAAGACAAGGATGCGAGGACGAGGCCCGAGCCTGCAAGAATCAAGAAACCTGCAAGAATCAGGAAACCTACAGGAACTAGGAACACCGGGGGGGCGGACGCTCGAGACGGTGCTACTCAACCCGGTGCCCGTGAGGGTCTTTCATTGGGTATTTGCCGCCTGTATAATCGTTCTCCTCGTCACGGGTTTTTACATCTCACGGCCGGTCGGCTCTTTATGGTCCTCTTTGGCTTTCATGGACATGAATCTTGCCAGGCTGCTTCACTCGGCTGCGGCCTTTGTCGCCATCGGCGCCGTGATTGTCCGGGTTTATTGGGCCTTTTTCTCAGGGGACTACAGGGAGTTCCTGCTTTCGCGCCAGGATATCAGGGACCTTGGAGGCTTCGCCCGGTATTACCTTTTCCTCTCGGATCATATGCCCTCGAGGGGGAAATATAATGTCGGGCAGAAGGCGACTTATGGGAGCTGGCTTGTGGTCTTTGCCTTTCAGGTTATATCGGGCCTTATATTGCGATCACCATACAGCCTGGTGCGGGCTGCAGGGCTGCTCGGTGGGTTAGAGGTTGTGAGATTGCTGCATTTTGGCGCCGCAGTCTGGTTTCTGGCCACTGTGCTGGTGCATATATACCTCGCGTTGACGGAGGACCCGGGGCGGCTTCAGGCGATGGTTACGGGGTATGTGCGCGTCCCGGTGGCGGCGGTGCCAGCGGAATCCCTGGTCGAGGGGGGCGCCGCTATGGACGAGAGCGAATATAAGTAGGGGGTGAAGAGTGAACGATGTTTCCGGGCATAGGCGTTCCTGAGCTTGTGCTGATCCTGGTTATTGCGCTCATCATATTCGGGCCCGGTAGGCTGCCGGAGATAGGCAGGGCCCTCGGGCAGGCCATCCGCTCGTTTAAGGGCGCAATGAATGATATCGAGAGGGTTATTGATGAGGAGGGTGGAGTGGGCCGGGGGAAGCCGCAAGAGCCACAAGACGCGGCGAAGGTTGCACATGAGGATCACACATGATGAGAAGCTCGCGCATGATGAGAATGAACAGGAAGAAGCTCGCACATGATGTCTGCGAGCTTATAGGGGATGATGTCATCATCAGGCCGGACTATCGGGGAATTGCGTGATGAATTGGGCGATGAATTGCGCGATGTGCCTGACGATCTCCGGCAGCGCACGTTGCAGCTCATCTGATAGGCCGATGCCGTAATCGATTATGGCAGGCTCTATTCCAAAAATAGCGGCCGGGCACAGGGTGCCCAGCTGCCTTGCGTGCCAGAGAAGCTGGGGGAGGCCGATATCGTGGGCTGAGGTCACCGGGAACTCGGACGCCTCCTGCTGCATCTGCGTCCTACATCGCGCTCCATATCGTATTTCGCGTTGCGCTACGCGTTGCGTCGTACATTGTATAGCACGTCGTATTCCGCGCGGCATCATACGCCCGGGGGATGGCGGCATCTGGGGCGCCTGGGGCACCTGGGGCCCCAGGATATCCCCGGCATCCAGCTGGTAAACCGATCCGGGCCTCCCGCCCCTGATCATCGCATCTACGATGATCAGGTGGCGTGCACTGTTCACAACGGGAAGGAGGTCGAGCCCCGCGACGCCTGCCTCGACAAACGCCACGTCGCCGATGGGGCCGGCGAGCGAGTGTTTCGCGAGCTCCCTGACCACCCATACGCCGGCCCCATCGTCTTTCAGTAAGATATTCCCTATGCCCATGACTACCAACTGCCCGGCCGCCCGTTGCCATCGCGCCCCGCCGACAGCGCCACTGAGATGGCGGCTGATATTAGTATCGGCATTTTGCGTCTCCATTGGAATCCTCCGGGAGGGGTATGACTCGAGACGCCACGGAGAGTACAAACCTTGGATCGGTGCGCTCTTTCGTAGCATAACTATATAATTTACGCCTCTATATTGCAATATGTGGTGCAACGCTAATCTATGTGGTGTAATGTATAATTAAAGCCTTGTGAGCGGGGCTTCCCCCTGCAAGATCACTCCGGGGCCCTGGGGGCACCACGGTACCACACTTCTTGCACCACACTTCTTGCTGACTTTCGTCGAGATTTATGTTACAATACCTCTAGCGCTTGTCCAGTGAAGAGATAGTGGAAGGCGAGAAGCCTCGGATTCCGGAGGATGGGATCGTATTGAGGAGGATATTTTCAGCGATCTTGCGCGTTTCACCGCGGGTTCTACTCCTATGTTCCATTCTTGGGCTGGCCCTTGCTCTACTGAGCGGTTGCGGCTTGTGGCCTGCCCGATCGGGACAGGGCGGTGCCCACCAGTCCATCACCCTTGCGGGGTCCACATCAGTCCAGCCCTTTGCCGAGCTCCTGGCGGATGAGTTTATGAAGGAGCGCCCGGGCTTGATCGTGAATGTCCAGGGCGGCGGGTCGAGCGCCGGCGCCAGGGCAGCCCTCACGGGCGTCGCCCAGATCGGCATGTTATCGCGGGAGCTCGAAGGCGAGGAGAAATCCCTGAACCGCATAGTCATCGCCCGGGATGCGATAGCGATTGTCGTGCACCCATCCAATCCCATTGGTGACCTCAGCGTGGCCCAGGTCCGGGCCATTTTCGCCGGTGACGTTACAGACTGGTCGCAGGTCGGGGGGCCAGGTCGCGAGATCCATGTCATTAGCCGTGAGGAGGGGTCGGGGACCCGCGGTTCCTTTGATGAGATGATCATGAGGGGCGCCGAGGTGACGCCCGGAGCTGTCGTCCAGGATTCGAACGGGGCCGTGCGCGAGACCGTGGCTGGTGACCCTTCGGCGATAGGTTATCTGTCGCTGGGGCTCGTGGACGCGAGGGTAAAGGGCGTCAAAATCTCGGGGGTAGCCCCGACCGTTGAGAACGTGGAGAAAGGGACCTATCACATAGTAAGGCCTTTCCTTTTTACGACGCGGGGTCGTCCAAGCGCGGTAGCTCAGGAATTCATAGACTTCGCCCTGAGCAAGACCGGTCAGAGGCACCTGGCAGCTGAAGGCCTGGTCCCAGTTGTTCCCATGGATTCTATCGATTGACACACGCCGATGATATATGACACGCTGGCGATATGATACACCGGTGATATGATGCTGATACGGATGCTGGTGCGCCGGTGATACGTCGGTGATGCTCCGATCGATACCCTTTTGATTGTTTAATGGGGGAGTCTGGTGGTCCGGTGCGTTACAAGGAAGCGATTATCGAGAAGCTGTTGGTCGTGGTCGCACTCTCAGCTATAGCCGTGCTCGGCCTCATCATCCTCTTTATTTTCAAGGAGGGTTCGCCCCTAATGGCCAGGGTTGGCTTGATCCGTTTCATCGCCGGTGCGAAGTGGGCGCCAAGCCGCGGTATATTTGGCATCCTCCCGATGATCTGGGGGTCTATATGGGTGACGGCCGGGGCGCTCGCCATAGGGGTCCCCCTGGGTCTCGCCTGCGCGATCTTCCTCGCCGAGATGGCGTCCGGCAGGGTCAGCGCGATTTTAAAGCCGGCGGTCGAGCTCCTGGCGGGCATCCCCTCGGTGGTCTATGGCTTTATAGGCCTTGTCGTCCTGGTCCCATTCATCAGGAAATGGCTTGGCGGGCCAGGTTTCTCAGTGCTCGCGGCTGCGATCGTGCTCGGGATAATGATCCTCCCGACCATCATAAGCATATCCTTTGATGCCTTCAAGGCGGTGCCAGCCGCGTACAGGGATGGGATGCTGGCCCTCGGCGCCACAAGGTGGCAGGCCATACGGATGGTTATCCTGCCTGCTGCGAGACCGGGGATTGTTGCCGCGGTGATCCTGGGGATGGGGCGGGCTGTGGGGGAGACCATGGCGGTGATAATGGTCGCCGGGAATGCCACGAAGATACCTTCATCCATCCTGGCTCCGGTGAGGACCCTGACCAGTAATATAGCCCTCGAGATGGGCTATGCGGCGGGGGAGCACAGGGAGGCGCTCTTTGCCACGGGCATAGTTCTCTTTATCGTTATTGCTCTCTTGAATCTTGCGGCGCGCCTGTTCGCAACGGGCGGGAGGGTCTCGCGGTGATGAACGCAGTTCCAGTTGTGCCAGTTACAGTTATGCTAGTTATGAGAGATGAAAATATGAGAGATGGAAATATGAAAGAAAGATAGAGATATGATGAGAGATATGAAAGGTGAAGATAGAAAAAAAGATGAAAACGAGGGGAAGAAGGTCAACCAGCATGTCGTAAACGCTAGGGCCACAGCCCTCTTCGCGGGCGCGACTGCGCTAACAGTCGGTCTCTTGATATTTATAATCGCCTATATTCTGAGCCGGGGGTTCCATATGATAACTCCCGCCTTCCTTTTCGAGACCCCGCGTCAGATGGGGCGGGCCGGCGGCATCTATCCCGCCATAATCGGGACTATCCTCGTGACCGGGATCGCGGTTATCATAGCGGCCCCGGTCGGCGTCGCGACTGCGATCTACCTTACGGAATATACACGGGAGAGCTGGTTGCCGCGAATCGTGCGTTTCGGCACGGAGAACCTGGCGGGCATACCGTCGATCATCTTTGGGCTGTTCGGCTTTCTTTTCTTTGTGATCTATCTCGACCTGGGCTGGTCCATACTGTCCGGCGCCCTCACCCTCTCGGCGATGATCCTCCCAACCATAGTCCGGACCTCGGAGGAGGCCATCAAGGCTGTACCCAATGCCTACCGGGAGATAAGCTACGCCCTTGGCTCGACTCGGTGGCAGACTGTAACCGGGGTCATTCTCCCCACCGCGCTCCCGGGCATAGTGACAGGGGTAGTGTTGGCCATCGGGAGGAGCATCGGTGAAACGGCCGCGGTGATATTTACGGCCGGGGCCTCATTGAGGCTGCCCGAATCGCTCCTGGACCCCGTCCGGACGCTCCCCGTCCACTTCTATATCCTCGCCCGCGAGGGGATATCCATGGATAACGCTTACGGGACGGCTGCGGTGTTGATACTCCTGATCCTCGCCATAAATATCGCGGCTTACTCCATCATGAACCGCTTCGTCGCGAGAAGCAGGTAGGAATTGGGTAGGCAGGTAGGATCATAAATACGAGGTCGAGGGGTAGATGGTATTCATGATAGACGATGGGATGATGGGCTCTCCCGAGGTCAAGATCCTGGCGAGGGATTTCAAGTTTTATTACGGCCAGCACTGCGCCTTGAAGGGGATCAATCTCGAGATCCAGCGCAACAAGCTCCTGACAATCATGGGGCCGTCCGGGAGCGGCAAGACAACATTCCTCCGGGCCCTGAACCGTCTCAACGACCTGGTGCCCGGGACGAGGGCCGAGGGCAAGCTCGCAATCGATGCGGTGGATGTCTACAGCCGCGGCGTTGATGTAGCCGACCTGCGGAGGCGGGTAGGGATGGTCTTCGCGCTGCCGGTTGTCCTGCCCATGAGCATATTTGATAACGTGGCTTACGGGCCGCGGAAGCGTGGGATCCGAAACAGGCGAAGGCTTATGGAGATCGCGGAAAAGGCGCTCCGCGATGCCATCCTGTGGGATGAGGTCAAAGACAGGCTGGGGGATCACGCGAGCAGGCTCTCCGGCGGGCAGCAGCAGAGGCTTTCCATCGCCCGCGTCCTCGCCGTGGAACCGGAGATCATCCTATTGGACGAGCCCACATCGGGGCTTGACCCCCTTTCAACGCTCAAGATTGAGGAACTGCTGTGGGAGCTTGTGAAGTCATATACCGTGGTGCTTGTAACCCACAATCCCCTCCAGAGCGCCAGGGTGGGCGGTGAGATAGCATTCTTTCTCATGGGGGAGCTTGTCGAGCGGGGTCCCGCCTCTGATATCTTCACCCACCCGAGGGATAAGAGGACCGAGGACTATGTCTCGGGGAAATTTGGGTGATCATCTGTAACTTCGTTAATCATCTATTTATTATGTGTGTTATCATTTATGCTATCGTTTATGTTATCATCCATGAGGTTTTTATCATTTATGGCTTTTGCGATTTTGTCCTGTAACTTTGTTTAAGGGGAATATTTGGCGATGCCTGGCAATAAACGCGCTGACAAGATAGAGATCAAGGACCTGAACCTTTACTACGGGCCGGTTCACGCCCTGAAGGGGATCACCGTCGGCTTTTCCCAGAATGCAATCACGGCCCTCATCGGGCCGTCGGGATGCGGCAAGTCGACCCTGCTAAGATGCTTGAATCGTATGAATGACGTTATCGAGAATGTAAAAATAGAAGGTATGGTCACGCTTGATGGAGAAGATATATACGCGCCCGGTGTGGATGTGACGCGCTTGCGGAAACGCGTCGGTATGGTTTTCCAGCGGCCGGTTGCCTTTCCAATCTCAATCTATGAGAATGTGGCGTGTGCTGCGCGCGTTCATGGCATCAACGATAAGAGGAGGCTCGACCCTATAGTGGAGGAAAGCCTCCAGCGGGTGGGATTATGGGATGAGGTCAAGGATAGGCTTGGAAGCTCAGCGCTCAATCTATCTCTGGGGCAGCAGCAACAGCTGTGTGTCGCCAGGGTTATCGCCACAGGCCCCGAGGTCATCCTGCTCGATGAGCCGTGTTCGGCGCTGGATCCTGCTTCCACCCTGAAAATCGAGGATTTGATGCGGGAGCTAGAAAAACGCTATACGGTGATCATAGTCACTCATAGCATGCAGCAGGCGGCGAGGGCATCAGATTACACGGTATTTATGCTCGCGGGAGAGATCATAGAATATGGAGTAACGGATGATGTATTCACCTCGCCGAGGGATGGTAGGACTGAAAGCTACGTCACTGGAAGGTTGGGTTGACAGGTTAACCTGGCGGAGAAAGCCTAATATGTGGCAGGGGTGGCAGCCTCATATCAGACTCATATTTATAATATTTATATAAAACCCTGTTAGAAAAGACCCTGTTAGAATTATATGGTGGACTTGGAGGTGTTTCAGGTGGTAACCCCCAGGAAGAAGTTCGATGCCGAGCTCAACGAGCTTGACCAGTCCCTGCTTCGTATGGGCACGATAGCTGAGGAGATGTTGACCAAGGCGCTCGTCGCCCTTGCAAACAGGGATGTTGCGCTTGCGGACGAGACGATAGGGATGGACGATAGCGTGGATGCCCTGAACTTCGATATCGAGAGCACGTGTATAAGGCTCATCGCCACCCAGCAGCCCGCGGCCCGGGACCTGCGGATGATATTCGCGGCCATAAAGATATCCGGGGATGTGGAGCGAGTCGCTGACTATGTGGTTGATATAGCCAAGACGGCCAAGCGGCTTGCCGACCGCCCGCTCTTCAAACCGCTCGTGGACATCCCGAAGCTGCAGAGCATAGTGAAGCAGATGCTCCACGAGACGATGGACGCGTTTGTAAGCAGAGATCTTACGCTGGTTCACAAGATGATCGATGACGATGACCAGGTGGATCACCTTTATCGCAGCTTGTATGACGAGCTTGTCGATTTCATGAAGAAGGACCCGTCGGTTGTGGACCAGGCAGTCCAGCTGCTCCTCATCTCGCGTTACCTCGAGCGGATCGCCGACCACATCACCAATATCGGCGAGCGCGTCTTCTACGTAGAAACGGGCGAGCTCAAGGAGCTCCATACGTGATGTATATCATCTGATACATGTATATCTGATGCATCTTCGACCTCGAGCTTTACTCGGGCTTCGGGAGAAGGCTCGGGAAATGCGGCGGCTGATGCGGCCGATGCGGCCCGGGTTGCGGTGAGAATATGGAAAGAGTGGTACGGGAAGGGTTGTAATAGAAATCATGAAGGCGAAGGAACCTTGCATCGAATGTTCGGTGAACCAGGCTATCCGTGCGCTGGAGCAGGTTAACCATCATTCAGAGGGCTTGACGGAGGAACTGAAGCAGGAGGTGATCAGGAAGACGCGGGAGGAGCTGGAGAGGCTTGCGCTGGATGCCACGACTCCGGCCGAGGTCTCCACGATAGCGGTCAAGACGGCGTGCGAGCTCATCGGGAACGCTGACCCGTATGCAGCTGAAAAGGAGAGGTATAATCGGCTCGCGCTGGAGATGGCGCCGAGCCTCGAGGCCCTGATTGACAGGTCCGGTGACCCGTTGATGACGGCCATCCTCCTCTCCATAGCGGGCAATATCATCGATCTCGGAATCATAGCCGATATAGACCTGGAGGAGACGGTGGAGAGCGTCCTCAGGATGGGGCTTGCCATAAGCCACTATGAGGAGTTCACCCGGCAGCTCAGCCGGTCCGGGACCCTGCTTTTCCTCGCTGACAATGCGGGGGAGATCGTGTTTGACAAGTTTCTCTTGAGAAAGTTCAGGGAGCGCGGCATCGACGTGACTTTCGCTGTCAAAGGCGGGCCGATCGCCAACGACGCATGTGTCGATGATGCAAAGATGGTGGGGATCGACGAGCTGGCCAGGGTCATAACGATAGGAGCTGATCGGCTCGGAATACCGCTCGATCGCTGCTCGGAGGCTTTTCTTGAGGAGTTCAACAAGGCGGATATGGTGATATCGAAGGGCCAGGCGAATTTCGAATCCCTGGATGAGCTCAGGGACCGGGATAATCTCTTCTTCCTGTTGACGGCCAAGTGTGACATGGTCGCGCAGCGCCTGGGAGTGGAGCCGAGATCGGTCGTGCTCGTCAGGTGCGGTCAAATATAGCCTATAGCCGGGCGTGGCTTCCTTATGCTTGCGCTCCATCTGGTTTGTGTTCCATCTGGCGACATGCTGGCGACATGGCGCTCAGGCGGTGCTTCAGCGCTTCAGGTGGTGTTTGACTGAGGGTGGCTCAAATTCATGAGTGGGAGGGAGAGGACGTGACTTCTCGAGAGAGGGTTAAAAAAACGCTGAACCATGAGGAGCCGGACAGGGTCGCGGTTGATATCGGGAGCACAGCGGTGACGGGGATATCAGCAAGCGCGCTCGCGCGCCTGCGAAAGGCGCTCGGGCTCGAAGATCGCATCGTAAAGGTTCATGAGCCTTTCCAGATACTCGGCTTCGTCGAGGATGATGTCCTGAAGGCCCTGGGGGCTGATGTCGTCGGCCTGTGGTCGCCATCCACCATGTTTGGCTATAGAAATGAGAATTGGAAGCCGTGGCGCCTCTTCGATGGGACCGATGTCCTCGTGGGCGAGGGGTTCGTCTTGAGCGAGGACAGCGAGGGGAATTTCTACATCCACCCCGGAGGGGATGCGTCCGTCCCCCCAAGTGGGAAGCTCCCTAAGGGTGGCTTCTATTTCGACAACATCGTGAGGCAGGAGCCTGTAGATGAATCCAGGCTGGATGGCAGGAAAGACTACGGAGATCAGTTCAAGGTGTTCTCGGATGAGGAATGCAGCTACTATGATGCGGAGTCGCGGAGGCTTTACGAGGAGACCGATTTTGGGATAATAGGGAATTTCGGGGGCGCGAGCCTGGGGGATGTTGCTCTCCTCCCGGGGCCCTCGCTGGCCCATCCAAAGGGGATAAGGGACCCGCAGGAATGGTATATTGCCCATATAACTCACCCGGAGTATATAAAGGACGTATTCGCCGTGCAGACCGAGGTTGCGTTGAAGAACCTCGAGCTTTACAGGCAGGCGGTGGGCGACAGGATAGAGGCCATCTTTGTGAGCGGGACTGATTTCGGGACCCAGAGGAGCGAATTCATATCGCCGGATTTCTACAGGGAGTTCTATAAGCCGTTTCACAAGCAGCTAAATGACTGGATTCACAAGCATACACCGTGGAAGACCTTTTTCCATACGTGCGGCTCGGTGGTGAACCTGCTGGATGATTTGGTGGATGCCGGCGTGGATATCCTGAACCCGGTCCAGTGTTCCGCCGCCGGGATGGACTCCAAATATTTGAAGGAAAAATACGGTAAGAAGCTCGTATTCTGGGGCGGGGGTATAGATACGCAGCGGACCCTGCCGTTCGGCACATCTGATGAGGTAAAAGAACAGGCGCTCGAGAGGCTCAGAATATTCGCCCCGGGCGGAGGGTATATATTTAACGCCATACATAACATCCAGCAGCCCACCCCCGTCGAGAATATCCTGGCGATGTTCGAGGCTGTAGAAGAATATAACAAATAACATGCTAACGTATGAGAATCTATTAAAATCAAGACCGGTACCCGGTCAAAATTAGACCCGGTGCCAGGTCAGAATTGAACCCGTGCTTTCCCAAAACTGGTCAGAATTCGACCGGTCTCCCTGGCTGACCGGGTCAAAATTTAGTCGGTTTCCTTGGCCGACCCGGTCAGAACTTGACCGGTCTCCCCCGTCAGAGCGGTAAATAGTTTGCTCGCCCAGGTGATGGGCGATTTAAGAGGAACTCTCCGCGGAGTGGCGAAATTATATTATTCGGTGATTATCGGAGATATGTTTGAAAGCCGTAAAATTACGCGATGGAGGTATGAGCACAATGAAGCAGATTACACTGGGAGTCATAGTTGGCAACCGGGGCTTTTTCCCTGGTCATCTTTGCGACTCTGGCCGGAAGGAGATTTTGAGTATTCTGGCAGAGGAAGGGATCAAGGCCATAGCCCTCTCGCCCGAGGATACGAAGTTCGGCAGCGTGGAGTCCCTGAGTGACGCGAGGAAGTGCGCGGACCTCTTCAAGGCCCACAAGGAGGAGATCGACGGGATCTTGGTCACCCTCCCGAACTTCGGGGATGAACGGGCAGTCGCCAATACGATTAGATTCTCAGGCCTCGGCGTCCCCGTGCTTGTCCACGCCTTCCCTGATGAGGTCGGGAAGATGACGGTCGAGAACCGGCGAGATAGCTTCTGCGGCAAGATGTCGGTATGCAACAACTTGAACCAGTATGGCATCCCATTCTCCCTGACCCGGCTGCATACAGTAGCCCCCTCGTCGCAGAGCTTCAGGGAGGACTTGCGATGGTTTACCGCTGTTTGCCGCACTGTAAACAGCCTCAGGGGCCTGCGCATCGGGGCTATCGGGACGCGGCCCGCGGCCTTCAACACCGTGAGGTACAGCGAGAAGCTGCTCGAGGCAGCGGGGATAAGCGTCGAACCGATCGACCTCTCCGAGATCCTCGGCCGGGCGACGCGCCTTGCGGACGGGGACGCGGCCGTCAAGGAGAAGCTCGATGCCCTTCGCGCCTATATCGATACGAGCAGGGTTGGAAATGAGGGCCTGATCAAGATGGCCAAGTTTGCCGCTGTGGTTGACAGGTGGATGAAGGAAAATGAGCTTGCGGCCACCACAGTGCAGTGCTGGACCTCCATTGAGGAGTTTTTCGGCGTTGTCCCGTGCGCCGTCATGAGCATGATGAGCGAGGCTCTGTTGCCGAGCGCATGTGAGGTTGACGTGCCAGGCCTCATCGGTATGTACGCGCTACAACAGGCGTCAGGAAAGCCGAGCGCTCTTGTGGACTGGAATAATAACTACGGCGATGACCCTGACAAGGCCGTTGTCTTTCACTGCAGCAACCTTCCCAAGAGCGTGTTTGGCGACGCCTATATGGATTACCACCAGATCATCGCCGGCGGGGTCGGCAAGGAGAATGCGTATGGGGCTGTCGTCGGCCGGATCAAGCCAGGCCCGTTCACGTTTGCGCGGGTATCAACGGATGATGAGAATGGAATCATCGCGGCTTATGTCGGCGAAGGGAGATTCACAGACGATCCCCTTGAAACCTTCGGCGGCTACGGCGTGATCGAGATCCCGGGCCTGCAGGACCTCCTCCAGTATATCTGCAATAACGGTTTCGAACACCATGTAGCGGTGAACCTCTCCCAGACGTCCCGCGTGCTCTACGAGGCCATGGACAACTATCTCGGCTGGGATGTCTATGTGCATGAAGGGGATGGAGACTGACGACCTCACTAATGACCTGGGCTGGGCAGAAGATGGGGGCCTACATGGGTGGGTCCCCATCTTCTTATGGCCCATATTCCGTATGTAATGATTCCCAGCCGGATATTGGGGGGATTAGAGGGGCCTTATAGCGGATTCCTTCTACTCGATTATCAAATAGCTAGAGGCATATTGCCATAAGATCAGGGTCATGAGTCATCACTGCACCAGCATCTGGCTCTGATGCTGAGTGGTCATCCCGCGATTACCTACCTCCGGTGTTGGCGGTGCTGGACTATCATCCCGTGATCATTTGCTGCATATCCGAAGTGTCACCGCATGACCACCCACTGAGGGCCACAACCTATCACCTCGTGATCATCCATCGCCTATCCCAGACTATCACCGAGTGACCATCTCTCAAAGGCTACAACCTGTCATCCTATGATTATTTATTTCCTATACCACCTATCATTACATAACATACGGAATATGGGTTATAGATGGCTTTGGGCTGCCATGGCCGGGGAGGGGAGCAGAGTTGATGTGGGGCGAGCATAAGGCAGCATAAATTTCATAGGAGGCTAAAATCATTTTAGCCATGCATACGCCACCCTCTCCATCTGGAGCGGGTGCAATGCCTCCTTCCTAATGATAGCTCCAGGATGATTGGAGGGAATGGGTTGGCATGGCGCCAGTAGTCCGGCTTGGTGACCTCTTGTAGCTTTATCCCTGCCCAGAAATTTTTTTCTTCGAAAGGAAGGAGTTTTGGCCTAAAGGTAGAATAACTATATCAGAAGATAATAAAAGCACTTTGTAAAGTAAAGTGACGCAGAACTTACATATGACATACATATAACCTTATTTGGGATAATGCCCGGCATATTGTAAACCGCAATATGATGTAGGCCAAACTCGTAGGATTATCGATAAAATTATTTTATCCTTATCCTGCGTAGCTTGTCTTCGAGGCCTTTGTGGTATGTGAGAGGGAGAAGTTCGTGAACTTAGATGATAGCGTCTTTGCAGGGAAGAACTTACGGTCGGTCTACCGCGAAAATAGAGCTGCAGTGGTCAATATCGTGCGGCGATACGGGCCGATTTCAAAGCCCGATATCGCGCGAATGACTGGCCTTACCACGGTGAGCGCTACGAACATAATAAGGGATCTTACCAGGTTGGGATTTATAAAGGAGAGGGGCACCGGCAAGTCCGCGAGCGGGAGACGGGCGACACTATATAGTCTCGATGGCGACGGTAAATATAGCATCTGCGTTGATATGAGTGATAGGGAGATTACCGTCGCAGCAGTGGACCTGGCGGGGAGGATAGTTAGTAGTACGAGTTTTCTAGCCAAGCCGGGCGAGAATACCCTCGTGCTCGATTTGATTCATTCTATTGATAGTTTTATAAAGACCAAAATATCGGCGAAGGATCAAGTCTTGGGAATTGGGGTTGCTTTACCGGGAACGATAGACCTGGAGACCGGAACCGTTTTGGTCGCATTACCACTGGGCTGGCATAATGTCCCACTTAAGCTCGTGCTCTCGCAAGCATTCGACTATCCTGTATTTGTCACAGTAGAGACTGAGGCGGCGATCCTGGGAGAGTATTACTTTGGTGAGCAAGCGGATTATAGAAGGCTCGTATACCTTAATGTGGGAACTGGCGTCGGTGCAGGGATACTGATCGATAACAGGATATACAGAGGCGCCCACGGTATAGCCGGTGAGATCGGTCACACCCCTCTAGATCCCAATGGTCCGGAATGTGAGTGCGGTAACCGTGGCTGTCTGGAGCGCCTGGCCTCTATGCGTGCGCTTATAGGCTATGTGGAGGCGATGCTGGATGAGGGCAGGGAAAGTTTCCTCTCCTCCGCAGAACGGGATGAGGAGGGTAAAATCCGGGTCTCGGCTATCCTCCAGGCCGCGCGCCAGGGCGACGAGGTAGCAAGAGAGGCTATTCAAAAGGTTGCCGGATACCTGGCCACCGGCGTGATGATTCTGGCTAGGGTCCTGGATCCGGATGTGATATTCCTCGGCGGTAATATTGTTGAGAAGGGCCAGCCGCTTTTCGAGGAAGTGAAGAAAGCCGTCGAGGATTACCGGCCGCTTCTAGGCGAGAAAGTTATTGTGAAAGTATCGAGCCTTGGCGAATCCGCGAGGCTTCTCGGGACGAGTATCACGGTATTCAAGGCTGCGTTTGAACGCCGTCTAAATCAAAAACCTGTGGCCCAGAGATAGGCATAAAGGCGACGACGGGTCTGATAACGCATGATGCGTTAATGGCCAGCTACGTGGTCGGCCAGCTACATGGTCACGTGGGTAGAAAACGACCATTGACGGCGTGGGCTAATGAGGGTGAATGACGAAGACGTCGGAGGAAGGTATGAATTTGGAGAGCTAACGGGGGTTGACGTTTGATGTGGTTCAACTACTATGATCTTCGCAAAGCAGCGAAGTCAGAAAATATCGATCTCATCTTCCCCGACTGGGATAGTGGAAAGGAGAGGGTTGCCATCTTCTCTCCCCACGACGATGACGCCTTGCTGGGAGCCGGCTATCTTATTCAAGCTGTTGCCGGAAACGGCGGTGAGCCGTTCGTCTTCATCTTCTGCAATGGTAATGCAGGCTACAGCACCCCTGAAGACAGGGGCGTGATTGTTGCAAGAAGGAAGGGCGAAACCAAGTCTGCGTATGCAGAGCTTGGGTTGGGGGCGGGGAATGTAATCAGGCTCGATTATCCTGATTTCAGCGTGCTCCCCAATATAGGATGGATGATGCCCTGGGGCGAGGAAGGAAGCTTTGTTAACATCATTAAGAATCTCCGTAATCTTAAGATTACAAGACTCGTCATACCAAACCGTTACCGGGAGCATATCGACCACGAGTCGGTGGGTCGCATCGGCGCATTCGACGGGCCCCAGGTGGGGGACGAGATCCTGGTGGACTGGGGGAAGCCGGTAAGGATCAAGTCCTTCCTCGAATATGCCGTGTGGGGGGATTTCTCGCCCGAGGATGCACTCGTCGCTGGTGGCGATATCTCCATCCGGGCAAACAGGGCTATAAAGGCGCCTCCACCTGCCGAGGCGAAGGTGGCTGCGGCCCTGAGCAAGTTTGAATCCCAGCAGCGGATAATAAAGGGGCTGCTCGAGGCGAGGAAGGAGCGGCAGTGCAGGGACTCGGGGGACGGGTATATCGAGCTATATATCGATTTCGACCCGAGGCCAACCCTGCGCTATGACCCATACCGGACCTTTATATCAAGCATTGATAATAAATATTGAGATAATCTGCGTTGAGATAGTCTGCTCGGATAGTCTAAAACATCGGAGCCTGAAGCACCAGAGGGGAGTGTTGATCATGTTTCCCGGACGTCTTGATGAGTGGTGTAGAGAGGCGGATCTTATAGCGAAGGTATTGGAGAATGCACCGGATATAGATAAGAATTTCGGCATACAGAGGCCTGAGTTCGAGGCCCGCCAGCGCAAGGTCATCGAGGCTCTGGAGCAGGCTGGCATAGATGCCGCGATAGTCTATTCGGATGAGCACTACGATGGTGATGTCCCCTACCTGGGTGGGAATACGAACATAAGCATCGAGCCTGTGGCGGGGATTATCGGGAAGAACGGGTTCCACATAATGGCGGGGCTTGAAGGGGGTTACATTGCGGAGCAGCTGACGCCCCGGTCCGGAGCCAGGGTCCACAAGGTGGAGATGCTTAAACTTGCGGATGAGGATTATCCCATCGATGCGGAGCGGGTGGAAGACGTCATCGAGGAGGCGGCGAGCGGGAGGCCCCGGAGGATAGGGCTTCTCACGCCTAGGGCTGTCCTTCCCGTTAGCATTTATAGCTTCCTTGTCGATTATATGGGGTCGGCCGAAAAGGTGGTAGATGCTCAAGAGATCTACTACAGGATAAAATATGAGAAATCTGACGCTGAGATGAAGCTCATCGAGGACGCGAGCAAGATAGCTGATGTGATGGTAAGGGGTATGCTCGCCGTGTTGAAGCCGGGGATGCTCGAAACCCAGGTTGCAGCCTGGGGATATGCGATAGCGCGCGAGCTAGGGGCCGAGGAGCTGGGCTTTGATGTGATGGTGACAGCAAATGAGGCCAATAGGACCCTCATTGGCAAGGCGTTGAACCGGAGGATAAACGAGGGGGATTATGTGCATATAGGCGTTGCACCCAAGAGGGACGGGCTCACTGCCTGCGAACGAGTCTCAGTTGTGGCCGTCAGCGACCCGTCACAAGTTACGGCCGAGCAGAGGTACTGGTTTGATTTTGTTGAGGAAGCCTTCAGGGTAGGTCTGGAGGCATATAAGAAGGTGGCTGAGGAAAACCTCCCGGCGCGGCTTCAGGAGCAGGCTCTGGTGGACTATTTCGCGAGCCGCGCAGATGAGGTTTCGGCGAGAATAGGTCGGAAGATCGACCTAACCAAGCAGAAGCCCTATACCGGAACACACAATGCGGGCTACACGGAGTGCCAGGAGTTTTATGGGGCCATCACGCTCAACTCTAATGAGCCCCTGGGTCACCAGATCGTAACCATGCTCGACGTCGCGATCCGGGGGATCGGAAACCGCTGGGACGATGTCATAATACCGGGGTTGGACTACCTGGTGGTCGAGAAGACGCTCGGCAAATTTGGGAGGACCGTGCGGGTCTTGAACGAGCTTCCAGTAAACGTCCAGCACCTGGTGGGAAACGCGGGCTGAATACCATCAACAGTCTGAGTTAGCTACTTGGAGATGGCCTCTGATCATGGCTTAATTAAAATTAATGTTGTTCATTGAGTGAACTGAACAATTAAATAGATCGAGTAGATGAGATAAGTAAATCGAGTCGACGAAATATGGGGTAAATGGGGATGTGGAGGGGAGAAAATGACTCTTCGTGTAGGGTTGCTTGGAGCGGGATTCATTGCAGGAGTGCATTTAGACGCTTATGCTAGGCTGCAGGATGTGGCCGTGGCCGGGATCGCTGATGTAAATGCGGAGAGAGCCGCAGCTCTGGCCGAAAAATTCGAGGGAGCGAGGGCGTATTCAGATGCATCCGAGCTGATAGCCAGGGGTGATGTCGATATAGTGGATATTTGTCTACCCACGTTTCTCCATGAGGAATATGTTACAAAGGCAGCCCGGGCCGGGAAGCACATATTATGTGAGAAGCCAATCGCGCTGGACGTTGACGGGGCGGACAGGATGGTTCAGGCCGCGAGGGATGCAGGGGTAAAGTTTATGGTTGCCCATGTGGTGAGATTCTGGCCAGAATACGCGGCCGCAAAACGCCTCTTGGATGCCGGCGAGATCGGGAAGGCAATTGAGGTATCGGCGACGAGGTTGAGCACCCCTCCCAGTTGGTCTGCAGGAGGGTGGATATTGGATCCCAGGCAAAGCGGCGGTGCAGTGGTGGACCTGCTCATACATGACATCGACTACGCCAACTGGCTCCTTGGCAAGCCGGTTTCGGTTTACGCGCGCGGGTTAAAATCAGAGACTGGCGGCTACGACCACATCCTGCTCACGGTTTCATATGCCGGCGGGGGCGTGGCGACCCTTGAAGGCGGCCGGATGATGCCTTCCAATTTCCCATTTACAACGAATTTTAGAATCCTGGGAGAAAGGGGCTGTATCGATTATAGCTCCAGGGCGGGAGAGAATATCGAATCCCGGGGGAACGCCGCATCTGCCCTTGCAATATACAAGCATGGGGAAGACGTGAAATACCCTCATGTGCCTGAGATTGATGCTTATCTCTCTGAAATAGGGTACTTCCTCGACTGCGTCAGAAACAATACGCTTCCGGAGATAGTAACTCCTGAAGATGCGCTTATGGCCCTTCGGGTGGCCCTTGCGGCCGATCAATCGATTGAGACGGGGGGACCGATTGTGATTAGCTAGAGAAAGGCACGCCTATTTGAGTTTGATTCAAATAAAACATGAAAAACACATCAAAATTCCAGGGAGAGGGGGTTAAGGCCTGGATCGAGCCTTATATGGGCTTTGGATCAAGGCGAGGTTATATGAGTGGGAAGCTTGCAATTAACGGAGGAGCACCTGTAAGAACTAAACCATTTCCTAGGTGGCCGGTGTGTGATGAGAAAGAAGCCGAAGCAGTCAGGGAGGTCGCCCTCAGTGGCAAATGGTGGATGGGTGCCTATAGTAAAGGAGAGTTAGAGAAAAGAGATAAGATTGAAGGGCGATCCAAGGTAGAGGAGCTCGAGGAGAAGTTCGCAAAGCACCATAAGGCTAGGTACGCCGTAGCTACCAGTAGCGGCTCCTCAGCCCTTGAGATAGCGGTGAGGGCGGCAGGCATAGGGCCCGGCGATGAGGTGATCACCACCCCCTACACCTTTATCGCCACATCGACCTGTATATTAAATAACAATGCGATCCCTGTATATGTGGATATCGATCCTGAGACATATAACATCAATGCGGATTTAATCGAGGAGGCGATCACTGAACGCACAAAGGCCATACTGCCGGTGCATTTCAGTGGTAACCTGGCTGACATGGATAAGATCTGCGCTATTGCAGAGAAGCATGGCCTGGTTGTTATAGAGGATGCCTCCCATGCACACGGCGTGGAGCGCGACGGCGAAAAGTACGCGGGAACCTTTGGCCAAATGGGGTGCTTTAGCTTCCAGGAGGCAAAGAACATGGCGGCGGGCGAGGGTGGTATGATTCTCACCGACGATCCGGAGTTGGAGGATATTTGTTATTCCCTCCACCATTACGGACGGGTGAGGGACGGACTATGGTATGAACACCACCGCCTTGGATGGAATGCCCGCATGACGGAATTTCAGGCGGCCATCCTGCTCGTCCAGCTGGAAAGGCTGGATAAACTCAACAGGGTGAGGATGGAGAACGTAAAATACCTGAAGTCGAGGCTGGATAGCATCCCCGGGATCAAGTACTGCAAGGATGATCCCCGGATAACAAAACACAGCCATCACCTGTTTATGATGAGATACGACTCCGAGGAGTTTGACGGGGTCCACCGCAATAAGTTCGTCGATGCCCTGAACGCCGAGGGGATACCTGCAATTACAGGGTATACATTCCCCAACTATGCCAACCCATTCATGGTAAATAAGGTATTTCACTCCGGCAGTTGTCCCGCCTCGTGCGAGAAATATAGCAGCGTGACCATAGACTACAGGGTGTATAAGGATAAATGTCCTGTCGCGGAGAGGGCTTGTTACGAAGAGGCCATCTGGCTTGAACACAGGCTTTTCCTCGGGACAAAGGCTGATATGGATGACATAGTGGAGGCTATTTTGAAGATAAGGGAAAACCTGGGTGAACTCGCGCGATAGAGATCATGGGGCCGATTGGGGGTGATAATTGGATCAAAAAAGATATGCGCGGGGTCATGTGGGGGTAAAAAATAAATCACGGAAAAGGGGGTCATTTAAAGATGAAAAAAGATATCTTGCGCACGAAAATGTTGTCTATAATCGTGCTCGTCCTAGCACTATTATTTACAGTATCTGGGATCGACGCCGCTGCAGCTTCTAAACAAGTAACCCTTAGATTTGGTGCGTGGATGGTATCCGCCTGGGTGGAGCCTTTCCAAGCTATTATCTCTGATTTTGAGAAAAGCCATCCGAATATAAAAGTGAAATTTGAATACGCCCCATTTGCTCAATACTGGGAGCAGCTACAGACGGCCGTCGCAGCCGGAACTGCTCCTGATGTGACGCTGATGAGCGTGGCCTATCTCATAGACTTCGCTAAACGTGGCGCTATCGTTAAGTTACAGCCGTATGTGGACCGAGATTTAAAAACCAGTGACTATTACATATTCGGAGATAACCGATATCCTGATAAGGAAAAAGGGGAACTATATTCCATCCCGATTCATTGGGTAAGTAAAGTTCTGTACTATAATAAAAACCTATTCGATAAAGAAGGTGTTAACTATCCAACCAATGATTGGGGTTGGGATGACCTTCTCGCAGCAGCTAAGAAGCTTACAAAGGATACCAATGGAGATGGGAAGGTAGATCAGTGGGGATTCCTAGTTGATACAGGGTTTGTGGAGAACTTTATCTGGCAAAATAACGGTGAGATACTCAATAAGGATTTCACCAAATGCCTTCTCGATGAACCCGCGGCGCGAGAGGCCGTGCAGTTCCTACATGATTTGATTTACAAGCATAAGGTTTCCCCACCTCTTGCTCGAGCTAGTAGCGGGGGGCAGGCTGAGGTTCTTGAGGATATGTTCCAGACCGGCAAGGCGGCCATGTCTATCAATGGAAGCTGGATGATAGGAATGTATCGTGACATCAAGGCTTTCAAATGGGACATAGCGTTTCTGCCCAAGGGAAAGCGGCGGGCGGTATATGCGGGTCCTGACAGCCTGGCAATCCTGAGTTCATCTAAGCATAAGGAAGAAGCATGGGAGTTTATAAAGCACTTCCTCAAGCCGGAGAGTCAGAGAATTCTCGCTAAGTATGGTACCGGCACGCCTGTTTTGAAATCCATTGCACGCTCCAAAGAATTCCTGGATTCGGAGTTGCCTCCGGAACATATGAACGTAATTCCGGATCAATTCCCGTATATACATCGCTCCTACTTTAGCTCTAAATGGTTTGAATGGATTTCCGCCATGACCAGTGAGCTTGACCTGGCCTTTATGAATAAAAAGCCTATTGATCAAGCCCTTAAAGATGCAACAGCTAAAGTTGATGCAATTCTAGCTACCACCAGGTAGGATCGCAAAATGGCGTCCCGGTGAACCCGTGGGGGGATGTCGGGGCGCCATATCCCCTACCTATATTATCAACTATAAGTATTAAGGTTCGGGAAGTGATGATTGAATGTCCTCTGACAGGCGTAGTGCAGGAAGGTATATGAGACGCCTGGAAATCTTCTGGGCATATGTGTTTCTTACTCCCACTCTACTAGGTCTCGCATTCTTCTCTCTCGGCCCTATTGTCGCTGGTTTGGCAATCAGTTTTACTAAGTGGGATATTATGACTCCGGCAAAGTGGGTGGGTTTAGTTAATTACAGAAGCCTACTTACAGATGACTTATTTTGGAAGAGTTTTTATAATACGATATATTTCACGATCGGAACCGTCCCCGTAGGAATAGTAATATCACTTCTGCTAGCTTTGCTCATAGATCGAAAGCTGAAAGGTATAGCCATATTTAGGACGGTCTTCTTCCTCCCGGTTGTGGTCTCAACCGTCGCGGCGGGAATATTATGGGGATGGCTTTTTAACTCCCAGTGTGGTCTTATTAATTATTATCTAGGTGACATCGGTCTTCTAACGCCGAATTGGCTGGCAGATACAGCATGGGCCATGCCTGCCGTGATAATAATGACATTATGGAAAACCGTAGGATATAACATGGTGATCTTTTTAGCGGGGTTGCAAGATGTACCAGAGGAATTATACGAGGCAGCATCGATAGATGGGGCTAACTGGTGGGTGAAATTGAGACATATCACGCTGCCTTGTATTTCTCCAACAACCCTTTTCGTCATCATCATGTCTCTAATAAACTCATTCCAGGTGTTTGACCAGACTTATATTATGACAAAGGGTGGCCCGGCCCATTCAACGATGACCCTTGTTTACTATGTCTATGAGAATGGCTTCAAGTGGTTCAAGATGGGATACGCCTCGGCAGTCTCCTATGCATTTTTACTTATAATCCTCGTCCTAACCCTGCTCCAGCTTAAATATCAAAACAGGTGGGTACATTACCGCTGAACCAAGGCTTGATATGAGCAGTTGACTTGATCCTGCCCGGCCATGGTTCTCATGATATACCTAAGGAATGGTGATCGAGAAATGAAGGGTTGCGGTAGAGATAGAGATAAGGTAGGACAACGGAAGCAAACTAGAGCAATCTTCCGGACATTAATTTCTTATTTAGTTCTAATAACGATTGCCATACTTATGTTTTTACCTTTCGCCTGGATGATATCTAGCTCTCTCAAGGACCCGGGGGTAATTTTTCTTTTGCCGCCCCAGTGGATTCCGCGACCATTTAGATTCGATAACTATGCCGAAGTGTGGCAGCTCATCCCATTTTTAGTGTTGCTTTATAACAGCTTTAAGATTTCACTACTTGCCGTAGTAGGGGGGTTATTCTCCTGTTCTCTAGCAGCTTATGCATTTGCTAGACTGAGATTCCCTGGCAGAGATGTAATATTTACATTGGTATTAATCACGCTTATGGTACCGCCACAGGTTACGATGATTCCCGTCTTCATGCTAATGAGACGAATCGGTTGGGTAGATAACCATCTCGCCCTTATAGTGCCAACATTCCTTGGAGGTGCATTTGGCACATTCCTTCTCAGGCAATTCTTTATGAATATCCCGGGGGAGCTTGAAGAGGCAGCAAAAATCGATGGGTGCAGTATCCCGGGAATTTACTTCCGTATATTCTTGCCGCTCTCAAAGCCCGCACTTACGACCTTGGCGGTCTTCATATTTCTCTACCGCTGGAATGATCTGTTACTGCCGTTAATCTATCTGCGTACTTTCGAAAAAATGACTTTGACAGTGGGTTTGAGCCTGTTCCAGGGGCTATATTCGGCAAATTGGACTGCTCTCATGGCGAGTGCAGTCATAAGCATGATTCCGACGGTAATCCTCTATTTAGCTGGTCAGAGCTACTTTGAGAAAGGAATTGCGATGACAGGAATTAAAGGGTGAAAAATATCTTGATTACGAGAGGAGGCTATGCCGTACCCTGTAGGTAGCAGCAGGCTATGGGTGGAAGAAATGAAATATATTGATGCACATTGCCACATTGGAAATCACCTTGAATTTTCGTTGACCCCTGAAGAGCTTCTTGACTTTATGGAGCGATTTTCTATAGATCACTCGATTATCTGCCCCATGGGGAGCGAGATCATATTGGATGTAAGGGGCGCCAATGAGAGGATTGGTAAACTAGTTAATTTATACCCGGATAAATTTACGGGTTTCGGTTGCACCAATCCATGGTACGCCTCAGCTGTTGACGAAATAGAGTATGCGATCTCAGTCTTAAAGTTGCAGGGCATCTATCTGGAGCCGAGTTTGCAGGGATTTCCTGTAAATCATGAGCTTGTATACCCCATTATGGAGAAAATCGCCCAATTAAATGTTCCTTTGTATGTACACACAGGGACGCCCCCGTACGCCTTGCCCTTACAGGTCGCTGACCTTGCAGAAAGGTTCCCCGAGATCAATATCATAATGGGCAGCATCCATTCTGACTTTTGGTTTGATGTTTTACCGGCGGCCGAGAAGGCGTCAAATCTTTATGTGGATGCATCGTGTGTCTTTGTTGAGACCGCTCTTGCGGAGATAATCGACAGGTGCGGAATAGAGCGTGTGCTTTTTGCCACGGATTTTCCGTACTATAACCCCTATATGGTGTTTAGCCGATTTTCTCTACTAAAGCTAAGTAAAGAGGGAAAAGAGTCTCTATTTCATGCCAATATAGAGAGGCTGGTCAGGATTGGTGGTGGCATGGCATGATAATCGATGCTCATACACACCTCGTGGAGGGGGATCCGCTTTATTCTCAAAGTCTTGGAGGCCTTAGAAGCGGTATAGATGTTTTGTTGGAGAATATGGATGCCTGCGGTATTGATAAGTCGATAATCTTTACCGTGGATTTTAGAATGGACCCTAAAGAAAGCAATGATAAGGTTGCATCTGTTGTAAGGAAACACAACAACAGGTTAATCGGGTTTGGAAGCGTTCACCCCAGGGATAAGGGTGAGGCTGTAGAGGAAGTCCGACGTTGCGTGGAGGAGCTTGGCTTAAGGGGATTAAAGTTTCACCCTTGGTTACAGGCATTTAAAGCTGATGATTCGTTAATGTATCCCATCGTCGAGGAAGCGATAAAACTAAATGTGCCTATAATCTTCCATTCGGGCACCCCTCCTTATACCTTACCTCTACAGGTTGCGTGTCTTTGTGATAGGTATCCGGAGGCGAAAATAATATTGGGGCATATGGGTATGGGAAATTACTGGTTAGATGCCGTACACGCCGCGGAAAGGCACCCCAATATAATTCTCGAAACGTCGAGTATGTGCCTCGGTAAACCTTTAGCCCTTGCTATAGCGAAGCTTGGAGCGAGGAGATTTATCTTTGGATCGGATAACCCGCTGATGCATCCTGCGCCTGAGTTGGCAAAGTTTAAGGCCTTAAACTTGACTGACGACGAACTTCACATGGTCTTGGGGGAGAATATAAAGAGCCTGGTTGGGTTATATTGAGCTCCTCCAGGCTGAGGGGGGTGAAACCGAGGTTGGGCTGGCGCAGATATCGCGGGATATCGCGAATTATGCTGGATCCTAAATTGCATCTGAATCAGACTTTAGGGGGGTAATGTAAAGATGAAGTTGATGCACCAAAACAGCCATAGAATCGGTATAGCACTTGCCCTTATTATGTTTTTGAGCTTGGTAGTCTTCCAGGACGCCGGCTTTACCGCGCCCAAGGCGACTATCAAGTTCGTAGCCGCCCTCTACAGCGAGGCGACGGAGCCCTACTGGCAGGGCATAATAAAGGAATTCGAAAAGCAGAACCCGGATATCAAGGTTGAGCTCGAGGTAGTCAACTGGGATAACATCCGTCAAAAGGTCAATACGCTTATAGCGACCCGCCAGGCACCTGATATCCTCAATATCGACTGGTGGGGGCATTATGCTGCTGACGATTTGCTCCTCCCACTTGATGACCTGCTGCCTGCGAAGGTAAGGGATGGATTCATCAAGTCGTTCTATGACTCTAGCAAGATGGATGGCAAACTCTACGTTTTGCCGTTGGTCGCAAGTGTCCGTGGCCTTTTCTATAATAAGGATCACTTCAAGAAGGCTGGCATCGCCAAGCCCCCTGCTATGTGGGATGAGCTGGTGGCCGCGGGCCAGAAGCTCGCGAAGCTCCCCAACGTGTCCCCGTTTGGACTCGAGATGACAGAGTTTGAAGGGCAATGCTTCCTAACATACTTCCTCTGGGGTGGCGGCGCGGACTGGAAGGATGCGAAGGGCAACTGGGCCTACAACAGTCCCAAGGCCGTCGAGGCGCTCCAGTTCATGGTCGACCTCGTGCGCAAGTATAAGATAACGAACCCTGAGCCCACGGTGACCAGTAGGGATGACCTCCAGAAGGTCTTCGCAGCTGGGCGGCTTTCCATGATGATCACGGCCTCGTTCTTCCCGACGCTCCTCAAGGACCAGGCTCCGAACCTGAACTACGGCATCGCGCCGATACCCGTGAAGGCCGGCAACCCGCCTGTAACTCTGGGCGTTGCGGACAACATAATGGCATTCAAACAAACGAAGCATCCTGAAGCAGTGGCGAAATTCCTGACCTTCATATACGAGCCGGATAACTACTACAAGTTCTGCCACGCCGAGGGCATGTTGCCGTGCACTAAGGAGGTCGCGGCGCGGCTCTCGAAGACGGATCCCACGCTTGGGCAGTTTATAGACATGCTGCCGATTGCCCGGTTTGAACCGACTAACGATCCGCTGTGGACGAATGCTTATATGGCGGCCATACATGCTGCGCAGGCGGCCATCCTCGGGCAGAAACCCTTGAAGGTCGCGCTTGACGAGGCGATCAAGAGCATCAAATAGATATCAAAGATACTAATCAGGATATTAAAATCAAATGGTCATGGCGTAGACATGGTGGCGCGCCTCCAATAGTGAAGGGGGTGGGGGCGCGCCCGCCCACACCCTGGTAGTCTACGATACATGCAATACTTGCGTGTATACCAGCATCCGATGCCTCTGTTGGGTTCATTAGATTCAAATTATAAGGGGAAATGCCTCAATGCCTGCGTTAGGTTCCGTGAGACGGCAATTTGCCGAGGTCTATGAGCACAGGACGGCCTATATCTGGCTTCTGCCGAGCGCCCTCCTCATATTCGGGGTGATCGTATACCCAATACTCCAGCTTTTCGTCACG
>JABLXJ010000022.1 GCA_013178125.1 Bacillota bacterium
GCCGACTTCAGAACCCCTTCGCCCCATTGTAGGTACTGGAGGCTCTGAAGCCAGCGGATGTCGCCCATTATGTCCCGTTTGTATCCTACTGCTGAGAACTCGAGGAGAAAGGAGAGAGTCCGCCCGTCTCCCGCCGTAAACTGGAGAAATGGGTGCGATAGCCCTGGCACCTGGACCTTCTCAAAAGATACGGACCTGGAATCAGTAATCTCTACAGGATTGAACTGGAATATGAACTTCTCCATGGTCACTTCGTTTATCAGAAAACCCTTAGCCACAGGGCCAAAAGGAAGACCCGGTTTGACTCCTCCGTCTCTCGGAACTAACTGCGCCATATCGGAAAGCCTCCGTCACCAGGGCGCGCTACGTGCCCGGTCTTCTCTATCGTAAGCCCTCACTATCTCCGTTAGTACCCGTCCATCTACCACGAGCTGTATGACTTCAGTTTTGGGCCTAGCTCCCAATTCTGATTGTGCGGACTCAGCTTTCTCAATAGGCACCTGCACAACAATAGGCCGTACTGGAGGAGTAATCTCGGCAGGCCGCGCAACGGGCAAAGTAACCGGCATAGCACGAAGTTCAGCCGCCGACCCCGCCTCAAGTTCTGAAGGCGCAAACATCTTGGCTTCTACGGGCGCAATTTCGGGCACCCTTGGGACCGGGACCTCCGCCCCCGCCATTCCGCCTGCCAGTGCCGAAGCAAGTTCCATGCTTGCAGCGGTCATAAGCGGTATGCCCTTCCGCAGCCCCTTGGCGAACATCTCAACAAGATTAGGTCCCCAGAGGTGTGACATTGCAAGCGGCCCTGTTTCTGCAGGAGACTCAATGCCAAGGAACCGTCTTACAGCACCCGCCGCTTCCTTTGCAATATCTCCGATGCCACCTATCATGCTTTTGATGCCTTCGATAAACGAGCTTATCAGATTCTTACCCCACTCCAAGGCCTGCGCTGGCAGGGATGTAAAAAACTCAACTATCCTTGACCATATCTCCGGCAGACTGGAGATTAAAGTCTGCCATGCACTGGATACCCCTGCGCTGACTTGAGCAGGGACGCCTGTCACCCAACCCCATAGTGATTTTGCGATACTAGCTATCCAACTTGAGATAGCATCCCATGCTGCACTGAAGGCTGCGCCAATATGCCCCGGAAGCGTTTTGAGCCAATTCCAAATCTGTCCCGGCAAAGAAACGAACCAGGAGATAGCAGTCGCACCGCCCCGTACTACAGCCGCCCATAGATTGGCGAAGAACCCCTTAATCTTATCCCAATTCTTGATAATCAGAAGCGGGATGCCGTAAAACACTAGCAGTATGGCAAACAATGCTCCGAATAGAGCCTTTTTGACAACGGAAACAAGTAGCCCTGGTAAAGACCTAAACCAGCCCACTATTTGTCCCGGTAGGCTCCTGAACCATGACGGTATTCCACGTATCCACGCGATAAAACCTGAAGCTCCGGCTACAATCCCACGCCATAGAGCTATAAAAAAGGTTCTGATCCTGTCCCAGTTTCTGATGATGAGAATTGGAATACCGATGAACGGCAAGAATACCGCCAGTGCTTTTACTACCGTTGGAGAAAGTTCGGTGGCGAATTCTCTAATTCTCGCCCATGAACGGCCCAGAAATGCCGTCACCTTATCCCAATTCTTCCAGAGAAGATATATACCCGCAACTACCGCTGCTATACCCACGATCCAGAGAGTAAACGGATTGAGCATCAGCATTCTCAAAAACCCGAGCACCTTAGTTCCTGCCGCTAACATTGACATTCCGAAGTTCCTTAAACCTTCTCCTGCGAGCGCCGCGCCATCTTTCAGTAGCCGGAAGTAGTCGCCGATCTTAGTAGGCAGAGAGGCCGCCGCGCTCCCTATCCTCCGAAAGCCAGTTATGATAGCCTTGGGATCAAACTTCGCGACCGCTTTCGCCATCCCGTCAAACTTCGCACCTACATTAAGCAACACGTTGGGAAGCCCCAGAAGCCCTTTCCTCGCCATGCCTATCGGTCCCAGTAGACCGCGTACGGTCCCTAATACGTTGGCCGCGCCAAGGGATAATGTGAGCTTGACCAAGGCAAGTCCCTTTAAGAGCAAGAGCGAAGCCACCAGGCCGCCGATCACCTTGCCCAGCATAGAAATCTTGTCTGTGGGCAGATCCCGCCCGCTTCGCGCGAACCTTTCGGCCACCCACGAGATTATGTCGCCGAACGTCCGAAAGATGGCAATGACAACCCGCACCGCAGGCCCCAGGATCGCCCCCGCGGTGCGCATGACCGCTGCAATCCCCTCTGCAAACCCACGAATAAACGGCAACGCCCGCCTAAACGCCCTCCCGACCTGGAGGCCAAAGTCCCTGAATGTTTTTATCGGCAGATCAGATGCCGTCTTGGTGAGATCCGTACCCGCGCTTATGAAAGGAGCCACGATAGCCCTGCCGACATCCCAAAAAGCCGCGCCTATGGGCCTAAGCGCATCGCTAACGTCTTTTACGAACCCCCGCACGCCCTCGACGAACCCCTGCAGGAATTCCCTGGCCCTCACCGTGAACATCCATATCTTCACCGCGATGTCCAGAAGATTGAGCTTTTTTAGCTCATCCCGCAAGGCCTCAGGTAACGCCGATACCCATCCTGTCTTAGGGTCGAACTTCGTGTTGGCGATGAGGGTTGCGACCCCCCGCCAGAGGGCGCCTATACCGCCTACGTTCCGCTCAACGAGGAGCCTCAGGCCCGCTATAGCCGCGCTTACCGCAAGCACCGGCCACGCTAGAGAACCTATGGCGAATTTGCCGCTAAGCCCGATTTTCTGAAGCAGTAACGGGATGACCCCGATTACGCCCCGCAGGAACATGAAACTGCTGGCTACCATAAGAACTACCGCCGAGACGCCGGCGAACGTCACCGCGAAAGACGCAACCCACGGCCTCTTTTCTATGAACTTCGCCACGCCCCGCACAAGGCCGAGGACCGCGTCAACCACTGGCTTCACCACAGCCACAATCCCCCGGAACCCCTCGCCGATGCCTTTCACGACGGCCTCCGTATCCGCGAAGCTCTTAAGCGTATGAAGGACATTCTGGAGCATGACGACGACCTCGTCGTAGAATACGTCGCCGATCCCCCGGCGCAGCCTCGTCATCGCGTCGCGCATGTTCGAGACGATGCCCTGAGGGGTCTTCATGAGCTCCGCCATGAGCCCGCCGTAGCGTTTGGTGAGGCCCGCCAGGATGGCCTCGATAGCCTTCTGCGCAGGAACCCCTTGATCGGCTATCCTGGAGAGCTGGTCCGACGTAAGCCCCAACTGCTCTTGGAGGATGTCGTATATGGGGAGCCCCGTCTCCGTGAGCTGGAGGAGCTCCTGCCCCACCAGCCGGCCTTTCGCGTGAATCTGGCCCAGCGCGCGGATTATCCGGTCCATCGCCATGGGGTCTTGCATCCCTGCCGCCGCATCGCCCACCGCAGTCAACATGGGGATAATCTCCTTAACCTGGAACCCATACGACTGCATCTGCCTCGAGTACTGTGTCAAGTCCAGGAACTCAAAAGGCGTGGTCTCGGCGAATTTCTGCAATTCCTCTACGTGCTGCGTGGCCCTCTCTGCGGAGCCCAGGAACATCTCAAACGTCTTTGTGATCTGCTTGAATTGTGCGGACGTATCAAATGCGGCCTTACCCACAAGCACGAGAGGCCCGGCTATAGCCGTCCCCGCCCCAAGGCCAACCAGTCCGGTCTTCATCAACCGCATGGAGGACGCAAACCGGCGCGAGGCGGCATCGGCTGTATCGCTCACGGAACGCAACTGGTTCTCCACGCCCCGCATGGTAACTGTAGCCATGTCTTTAGCTGTGAAGATAAGCCCCAGACCCATACCGCCGTAATTGAGCATCCCCGCTACCTCGCCCTTCGCGACAGGCTATCATACGCCTGTCGTAGTTCCTCTATCCGGTCATAGAGCAATGACAAAAGCCGGTCCTTGACCGGCACATCCAAATCCATCACTTCGCTATAAGACATTCCCAGGCCCGTACCTTCGCACAAGAACATCAACTGAAATACATCCCGCGTGAGCTGTTCTTCGCTTATGCCGTTGGCAAGAAACTCCGCTGCGAACTCTTGGGCAGGAAAAAACTGCGTTCGGAGAATATCGGTATGTCTATTTCCTGAATCCTTCCGCAGTTGGGACATTCTACCTGAACCGTAGTATCTACCCCGCAGTCGTGCTCCCGCCATTCGCTCATGATGTAGTCCATGTCGTCCGCATCCAAGTCATCGAAGAATTTGGCCGACAGTATTTTTTCGCCTTCTACCTCCACGGTTATAAGCCTGAGCAGACCCGAGAACATCGCGCTATCGCCCTCGAAGCGGATCCCACGCATCCGCTTCTCGTCCTTGCCCTTCAGCAATCTGATCTTAACCTTACGCCCCAAGCTCGGCGGCTTGACCTCAAATATCCGGTCTTCGCCGTAGGGAAGGGGAGGGTCGAGGTACTTAATCTTTAGTGCGTTAAGGTCTTCCTTCCAGAGGAAGGATTCTCCGCAGTCGCAATTCACCCGAAATATGAATTCCGATCCGTAAGTTATGGTCCGCAGATGGTTCAACAAGGCAAGCCTGTCCCCTACCAAAAGCTCCTTCGGATCATACCCCGGTGTCAAAATGCAGGACGAGAGCACCTCGTCTATGGCACTCCCGTCCCTTATCCGTTTCTTATCCACGAGCAGGTTCTGCTCACGGACCTTCATCTTTCGGGTTTCAATTTCTTCACCCGAAGATGGGAGTTTGAATGTATACATGCTTTTTCTCCTTTCTTGCTATCTCATCACTGTTTTTAACCCTTGTCATAGTAATCATAAGCGAGCTCAAGGCGCCTTATCGTCTTCTCCGAGGAAGTCGCATCAAATTCTCCAGGTACGAACTTTATCGGAAACGCTCCAAAGATATTCCATCGCTCAACTTCATCACCATTGGCATCAAGTTGCACCACAGCAATATCTTTCTTATATTCGGATTCTTCCACTGCCAGTTTCCCTTCAGCCACCTTAACAGTAGTACTGAACCAATTCCAAGCACCTTCGTCGTCCGTGGCACCAAACTCAAGCACTAGATTCTCCGCAGAGAACAGCCCCGGACTCTTATAGGGTCTCACAGAATCACTCTCTCTGTGCTCTATGACCTCAACTCCCTGCTCAAGCCCAGAGGCTTTTTGAAAAGCTGTTCTTGCAAAACCATCTATTTCGACCTTAAACGTGAACCGTTCGTAGAATCTAACCTGCTCACCCATTTATCTCACCCCCGATTAGGCTGGCGGAGCTGCCTCAGGAGCAGGCGCGGCAGCCTCAAGCGTATGCTTCATGTAGTCGAACCAGACGAACTCTGTCGGCGTGTGAGTCGCAAGTCCAATCTTGCCATAGAGTATTGGACCTGGCTCAGGATTTGTCTCGGCGTCAATCTTCACGGCGAACGCTTCCTCCGGAGTCGCACCCCTCAGCCCACCGGCCCGCCACACCCTCAAGAGGAAGGCGGAGATTGTCCTCGTGAGCCTAGCCCAGAGCCCTGGCTCGTTGTTCTCGAATTCGACCCACTGTGTGCCGTCATCGACCGTCTTCTCAACATAGATGAACGTCCTGCGTTCGTTGATATACGTCATCTTGCCGGTTCCTGAAAGCGTCCTCGCGCCGTAAAGCATCCTCCCGTACCTGGACATGGCCCGAATCGGGTTTATCCTGGCAGGATAAAGGACATCCCTCACGGCCTTGTTGTTGACCGCGTTGTCCTCCACACCAAGGACGCCGTAGAGCTGGCCGTCTTCGATGCCCGCAGCCACCTTCCATGGACCCTTGCCGGGAGCAGCGTCCACCCTCGCGTATGCGCCCATCGCATGGCCGGACGGGGGTATGATCTTATATAACCCAGTCACCGGGTCGGATATCCCGACATTCGGCCAATAGATCGCGCCGTATTCGCTGTTGAGCTGGGCCGTGGTCTCCACGTACTCCTTCACGTCTTGATAGCTTGCGGCCATCGGCGGGTCGAGAAGACCAAAACAGTCCATACGGCTTGCGCAGTATTCCAGGACACCGTTATGGACAGCCGCAGTCGCAATCCCGGGGACCGCAATCAAGAGCGCATCCTCCACATTATCGAGGGCGTGCAGCCCGATGCCAGTCGCGCTAGAACCCAGATAGTCGCTATCCCCGATGGTAGTGAGCCCATCATCCCCACCTGTCAGCGTGGAGGTTCCGGCGGCTGGCCGATCCTCGGGGGCCGCGGTCGTCGTGTCCATGTCCGTGACCCGGATATACTCAGACTTGCCATTGATCCTGCTCTCCACGAAATCCGCGGAGAGATCATCCATGGAAAGTTCGTCAAAGACTTCCTTGATCACACCATCATACTTCACCACTAACCGAAACTTGGTTGTTGTGTCCTTAGTCGCATTCGCTATCTCAATAGCTATCTTGTTGCCCCAGGTTCCCTCGTTTACAGCCTCCACCTTGAGGGTGTCAACAGGGGTCACCGTACTCCTGTCCTTCAGGGTGATGGCAGCCTTTTTAGCAGTACAAGTTGTCGGATCGGTCGGGCTGGTATAGTGAGCTGTCCTCACCACATAGAGCCTCATCCCGGGCTTGTTCCTAAAGGCCCCTTCAACCGCATAAGGCGCATAGCTCTGGGGGATGTATCCGCCATAGACCTTTTGGAACTCTGTCAGGCTCGTGACGAGCCTTGGAACCCCGATAGGTCCTTTCTCGAAGACCCCCACTATCGCACCTGTCGATACACTCGCCCCAGCAAGTGTCATAACCTGTGGCGGGCTCTCCGATTTGTAATGTCCAGGCGAAAGGAACTCAGCCATCAGCTAACACCACCTTTCTTGGGACGCCGCTCAACCTCAGCCTCCACGGATATCGGGCCTTCCGGCAGTACCTGAAGATTCCCGCGCTTGATGTTGGACTGTATGAGTGGTTCCCTCATCGCTTTGTCTGACAACGTCTGAATCTCAAGCGGCGCAAAATAAATGGCCCCCTCTTTTGTGGGGACCACTAGCGGTGCGTTCCGCTTGTTCTTTACCCGTGTCATCCTAACCACCTCTCAGTTTAGAAGTGCCTGTATACCTCCTCAATCTGCTTCTTTTCGTCTCTATATGTGAGTTCTAGTCCCGTCACCAGCGGGCCTGTGATAACCCGCCTATCCTCAACCCGGACCTCTCGGACCGCGAATGATCCCCGAGCAGTCAGATATGCGGTGGACACTGCACCAGGCGACAAGGCGAGCGTGGGGATCAGCTGGTAAACATCTGTGCCATAGACCACACCCAGATCATCTGTCAGGTCGACGGACACCGTAGTATGCTCGGCAAAGAACGTCAAGCATTTTTGCGTTAACTGGAGCAAACCTTCCGGCCCGATCATCGTGGCCGCCACTAGCTCATAGTCGAATTCGAGATCGTAAAACCTGGGCGGCGGGGATACCCGGAATTGACCGGCCAGGAAGTCCTTCGTCACCACGCGCTCATTCGATGCTTCAATCCGCACCTCTGTAACGCGGGGGAAGTAGAGGATAAGCGCAGGGATCTGCGCTATCTCGCCATAGTCTGTATGCGTTACCTGAACCACATTTCCCAAGATACTGGCCTTGAGTAGCCGGATAACCGCACGCATGGTATTCTCAATGTGTTCGCCTAATGCCATTCAGACCGCCTCACACCATGAACAGCTTGGAAAGCTCTTCCTCGAATATCTTGATCACCGCGTCCGCTTCCGCCTCGAGGACGGGGCGGAAAGAGGGCCGGGCTGGAATCTTTATCGCCGTAGTTGTTTTCTTTAAGTGGACTCCAAAGACCCCGGCAAAGAATCCCCGCATCTTGGGTGTGACTGGCACAACCGCTCCGAACTCGTGCACCTCACCGATATTAACGAGATCCTGACCTTGTTTCCCCCGAGCGGTCCGCAGGATACCCACGAAAACAGCATCGTCGCCCACCAGCTTGAACGTAATGGAACCAATCAGGTCACCATGATCAATAAGGGCCTTTGAACTCCCCTTGCGGCTGATGGTAAACTCCGACAATGGAGTAAACGCCTGCCCACCTGGGGCCTGATCCCTAATCCCTTGTTTGATCTTATCCCGGATGTAGACTCCAACCCGATTAAGTGCGCGTCTGATCGCTGCGTCATACCGGCTTTCTAGCGTGCTGAAGAATTTCAGCGCCTTGTCCCAGTCGCCATACTTTTGGATCGTCATGGACCTTTTCGCCTCGACTCGAACATGAGCATCACAAGCCCATACGTACCGTTACTTTGGAATGCCGCTGGCCTGGCCTCGGTAATATACGCCTCGACGGGGAGTCCGCCTATCTCAACGATCTTATCACCCTTATCAAATCCCCCCAGTTTGGAGAAATCTTCAGCAAGCATTGTCACGTGCCCCATGCTCTCAGGCGTTTCTCCCGCCAGGGTCATTGCTTGGGCCTCGACACGCTCATAATTGACCTGCGCCCGGATTTCTACTGGTTGACTATAGATAGGCTGTGTCGTCGTGCGGAAATCGGGGTCCCACTGCGTCGTGGACCTGTCGAGCCGGGCTATTTTCACACTAGTCGGATGTATAAGCCTCGGCCTCATATCACACACTTCCTATCCCGGATGGGGCCATGAACTGCACAAGGATGGCATCGATCTCGGGATCTCCGGTGAATTCTGACGGCCTCTTATCCGGAAATAACATGTACGCGTGTCTATCAGTGGTCTCCTGCATTATGCGACTGCGCTTTCTCTCTTCCTGCGCGTCCTTGTCAACCAAAGGCGCAAGATTCGAAATGACTATCCTCCTGCACGCGTACTTGATGAGCTCGGGCGTCAAACCGTCCTGTTCCACGTAGCCGAAGGAGCCCACGACCTCCACATTGCCCTTGCCTTTCGGGAAGCCCGGCGCATAGTAGAGCCTCGGATTTCGCCTATCTTGCGCGGAGTTATAGACGACCACCTCCGCCAAGTCGATGGACTGTCCGCTGATCCGGATTTCCTGAACGGAGATCACGGGCACCTTGAGAAAGAGCGTGGGCACCCCACGACCGTCAAACCTAAACGTGCAGTCACGCTTCTCAAACCACTGTCCTGTCAGGGTGTCGATGAGTATGCTTGCCCGCTTGATGGCATCCTCAATCTGCAGGTCGGATGCTTGCTCTGCCGTAACGCCTTCCGCACGAATCTCCGGGACTATGGCATACATGGCAATCGCCTACCTGTAGATGAGCTTCTTCAAGTGCCGAAGCTCAGCGTCAAACTTGCAGCACTCAGAGTTCGAGAATTCAACCCTGAGGACTTCCACGACGTCTAGCTTGTCATCAAACACGAAAACCGTGCGTTCGAAATCGTCTTTCTCTGTCCTTAAAAGCTGAAGCCCCCGCATCTTCAAATAGGCTGCGAGGGCCAAGTCAGTCGTCCCGTATTCTTTCTTTTCCTTCTCACTCATAACGGTCTACCTCATTTCGTGGTTGTGATTACAAGGTTATCGGTCGCCGTATTGGTGGTATCCGTAACACCTGCCGTCCCGTTATAGTGCATCCCCGAAGCCGCGAGGTGCGCGTTATACTTCGTTATGAGCGCGCTGATCGCCGCCTTTATGCTTGCGAGGTCGTCTGCTATCCCTGAGAGCACCGCCTCGAGCTCCCCCGACGTTATGTTCCTCGCTCCGCTGAAGTCCGATGGAACCTTCGCCATCAATTATCACCCCTTTGGAAATTTCCGGTTGGGTATTCGCCTGTAAATCCCCACTCATGATTGGCTGATAATCCTGATCGTTAGTGGTCTGAACTATACCCGGTGCGTGTGTTCCAACTATGTCTGGCGGCGGGACCGGCCCCGCTTCAGCTACTGGTGCGTTTGGTCTTGCCTCACCTGCAATCTCCTTCATCAGGTCCATCGCGTGTAGTTCCTCTATAGGCTCTTCGTTGTATGCTATTTCCTCGACATCAAACACACCAGTCGTTTTTAGATATTCTCCAATCTCCTTAGAAACCACGAGCGGGGCCCCGACCTTGAACGTGACCCCGCCCACATGGTATGTTTTCCCTTTTTTCAATGTAGCCTTATACATGGCCTATCTTCTCCTTACGCCACCTTGATGTTGATCATCTTCGCAGTAGCGTCCTCCTCCTCCAGGGCAAGGCCCACACGGCAGGTTACAACTATGATAAACTGCCTTGCAGTGATATCCTTGTCGGTCTCCACGGATATATCCCTGTGAAAGCCGACAATGATATTCTTGGGATGAGTGAAGATCGCTGAAGTAACTACAGTCGGCGTCCCAGTCTCCGGCATCATGGCGCAGCCGTACACCGGCACGCCATAGGCCACGGCAGGCACGTCCTCGAGGAGGAACCTGTCGCCGGCGCCGGTAGCCCTGTCGGCCAGGAAGTCGCGCCAATCGACCTCAACGCTGTGGCTCGTATAGAAGCCCCACTCTTTCTTGTTCCGGATGTACTTTGTGGGAACAGCCTTGAAGAGCTTCTTCCACAATTCTTTCGAGATGGCTACCGACTGAGCATCTACTATATGCGAACTTATCCTCTTGAGAAGCCCATCCATCGTCTTGAGATACGTGTCGGCGCTCGCGGTGTCACCCTGGATTATGAGTTCCTCGAGGTCCAGAGCCACCCTGTCCGCTATGAGCCTCATGATGTGGTCCTCGAGGTTCCTGCCTTCGATATTATCCTCAAGGATCTGGTACCCAAGCCTCACTTCGGCTATGAACTCTTTGGTGTCGATCTCCACCTTGCCCGTAGTCGGCTTGGTCCTGTCCGCCTCAGCAAGCGGTGTGTTCTCCACCGCGGGCTTCAGTATCCTCTGGTCAAATCCTATCTTGTCTATAATCCTTTTGCTGGCCGCAAGCCTTTCTACCCTGGCGTTCTTGAAAATGGTCGGGGTGTCTATCACCATATCTATGAACCTGTTTGCTTGCTCAGGCTGAAGGGCGCCGCCCGCCGCCAGGTCGGCGAGCACCATATCAGCCTTCTGGAGCAACTCTTTGTTCTCCATCAAAACTTACCTCCCATTGACAAAAATAAAGAGAAGCACCTGCTTCTCTCTGCTTTCTTTTAATCAGTTAATCGCAATCTCCAAATCTATGGCTTCCGACCAAATATGACCCCGCTGAACGTACCGGTGTTCGCCTTCTGGACCTCGTTGGGTATGCTCTGCGACACCGATCTTGCCTTTTCAATGGTCTCTACCCGGGCCGTCAGCGGATCGACCGCCTTCTTGATGGACTCCTCAACGCTCTTAGTGATCTCCTCACCCGCCTTTTCGAGTTTCGCTATCCTCTCCTCAATAGGCGCCAACGCCTGCTTGATGCCGTCCGCCATGGCCTTGTCCATTTCTTCCTTGGTCACGTCAGTACCCCTTTCCTCAATTGATCCCTCTGCTTCCTGAATCAACTCAGCCAAAACGTTGGCAAGCTGAATCAGGTTGCCATGCGTCTCCTTGAGTTTCGCCAGTCTTGCTGTGCTAATCTTCTTCCCGACCTTCTCTAAGCTCTCTAGCGCCTTTTCTACCCCGTCTTTCTCCAGGATCTTCACGACAAAAGCCTGGAAAGCATCTAAGTTGGCCTTGATTCTCTCGATCTTGTTAGCTTCGTTGTCCCTGAGAATGTCCCTTATCACATCTTGTAGTTGCCATACGGCATTACTGATGTCGTTGACCTTGACGGACGTTTCAAAGGCTGCTTCAAGGTTTTTATCAGCCTTCTTTACATTAGACACACTATCAACGACCGCCGCATCAACCGACCTTCCGCCCTCATGCTGAAAGATCAAGTCCTTTATCTTCTCGAGAATACCTTTTTCCGTTTTCGCTTTCTTGGGTTCGGGATATCCATACCCATAGCCGTACTCAAGGCCTGCGAGTTCTGTTAGCTTCGCCAGGGCCTTGGCCGCCTTGTCGGGCAGCTCAACCTTTGAAAGCGCATTGACAAGGGCCTCTATCGCGCTCTTCAGCTTCTTCTCATCAATGGCCTTTTCAATCTCCTCACCCACGCCTTCCTCCTCTACCATCTCATCTTCCAGCTCGTCAAGATTAGCCTTCGGGTTCACCGCCTGTTCACCTCCCTTTGACTTGAAAAACAAAAACCGCCTTTTGTTGGCGGCCCTATCCACAAGAGATATTTCGGACACATCTAGGTTAGCCAATTTGTTTACCCCAAACTTACACCCCCCCCTCCCTTAGTGAGTAGCGATAAAGGCGGGCACTGTCTCGGGTTCGACAGTTTCAAACTCTGGCATGGATACCTTTGCGTTCCGAATCCGTTCCCCCACCGCCCCAATGCTCAATCCTGTCTTCGCCCCGGATACGACCTCCTGCCACAAACGCTTGTCGATTACGTGTATCCCGACTACCCACGCCCCTGAATGGACTTCCCCTTCTCCGAATTTGAACTGGTACACTTTATGTGCTTCCCCGGCGATGGCCTTCCGATATTCTTCTGGGGTAGGATAGGGGACCAGCCAGCTCTCAACAAGTTCTGCGTCAGCTTTCTTCTCATGTTGATCCCCTACCAACTGAGACTTCATGTATCCATGCGCCGCCTTTTCGACCTCAAGGACCGGCACCCAGTCCCCTTGGGAGTCTACGATGTATGGGTCGAGCACGATCCCGTAGACTATCTGCCTCGCGGAGTCCACCTTAGCGATGGGTACGATTTTTCGTGAAGCTGACTTCTTAATCTGAAAGGCCCCGACATCTATTAGCCGGGGCCTTTCACCAGGCTTGCGCCATGTGAGCCATTTCTGACCTTTCTCTTTTAGTTCTCTTACAACGTCCTCCAAGTTGTGGCTTTCAGCATATGGCGTCTGATCAGCCGGGCGATCTATAAGCCACACTTTTCGATCGCCCACCGGGGCGAATTCAACTAGAAGTCGTCCTTTTAGCTTTTTACCGTGCAGGAAATACTCGAATAAATGTTCACGCCATACTCCGGCCTCATAAGTGCCGGAGTCCACGATGTCAAATCGGGCGTACTTCCCTGTGGTGGCTCCGACCTCGCCCGGCTCTGATATGCCCTCGAAGGTGAGCCAACCTTTCGGTTGTACTAGTTTCGGGACAACCTGGAGGTTGTCGTCCGGAGGCAGCGATATGAGCCTGTTCGTTGCATTGTCCTCGGCCTTCCCGAGGAACACGGTCCAGCCGTGGAGGACGCCGTCAGATTCGAGACGCAGGTCGCTGTGGAGCGAATGCCCTCGCTTTATGAGTTCCTCCCTGGAAAGCTTCACCTCGTCTTCGCTCAGGCCCCTCCAGTGTTCGTGTACTATGAAACGCCCTCGCCCGGACTTCGGATAGAGCTTGTACCAGTTCTCCTGCCAGAACTTCTCCGCCCTCTCCCCACGGGTCTCGCCTTCATCTCCCGGGATCTCCTCTTCCGCCTTCTTGATATCGAAGTTCGTTACCAAAAGCTCATACCGTATCTTTTCGCCCGGGGTGGTCCAATCGCTAGTGTAACGCGTGGCCACCTTCCGAACCTTCCATTTACTTGGAATATCAACGATCTTCAAACTCGCACGATTGCATGATAAAATAAACTTCCCTTTGATGTCCTTCAAAACCTCAATTAACTGCCTAAAGTGCTCTATATCTCCATCATCTTCATACATACGTTCTTCCCGCCCGCGAGGATAGGGGGGATCTAAATAAAACAGCGTATCAGAGGAGTCGAACTTCTTAATAACCTCCAAAGCATCCCGATCTTCAAGTAAGACACCTTGCAAGCGCTCACGGAGGGTCTTCAGGCGATCTATGTTAACATCCGCCTGCACACCATTTTCCGTATGAAGAAAGTGGTTAGCGTTGCTATGAGCATGACGAAATCCGAACCGACTAATATACCAGGTCCGGTATGCTAAATCTTCTACTGCGCGAGGGTGCCAATCCGCCAGCTTTCTGTAGGTGGTTTCTCTGCCTACCCAATCACGGTCCACAAATCTCTGCAATTCTCTATCTGAAGCCTTCTGCAAGAATTTGTAGACGGCCATTATCCCTTGGTTAATATCGTTCAGAATTTCTTCTTCCGATGGTTCTTTGCGCCAAAAGACCGCCGCCCCTCCCGCATAAGGTTCCACATATCGCTTGTGCGGAGGAAATAAGGCGATGATTTTCGATGCCAAACGAGTTTTTCCACCGATAACACTAAGGGGTTGCCTAACCGCTTTTTCAGATATCTCTTTCAGTACCCTGCCTCTCCGGGCAATATCTATAGCCTGGACCACAGTATACGCCGGCCTTGACCTATCCGGTCCCATAGGATAGGGCTTTCCCCAGGCCACCTTTCCATCAGGGTAGAGTAGAAGCTCCTCCACCATCACGTTCAAGGTGTCCCCTTCATTCGCAAGCTTCTCCTTGCTTACGAAGGTCTTACCCAGCGTTACGTCCTTCTTGGTCTCATCGTCCCGGAGAGCGCATTCATATACGTAACCATTCGCTGTCTTGTCCACCTTGAGGACCTTGACCTTGATTTCGCACCAAGTCTTGAATTTGGCGTAATCGTCCGTCGCCCCGAAGGTGTAGGGCATATCGCTTCTCCGGGCAACGACCCCTTCTATGGCAAGACCTGCACCACGGAAGGGCTGCCATGAGGCCATTTCTTTAGCCACACGCTTGAACTCGCCTTCACTCTCCACGAGAACCTGGGGCAGCACTACGAAGTCCTCGCCAAGTTCCTTCCCTAGAGACTTCAGAAGTGCGTACCTATCGGAGAAAGGCCTCTCATGCACATCCCCTTCCGGTTCAAGGTAGAGGAGATCATAAAGGAAAACATAAGGCCGGGCTTCAAGTCCCCCGGAAAGCACGGAGAACACCTGCGGCCTTGCGAGAAACTTCCCGTCCTTCGCAGCTTGAAGCTCCCCCTCTATAATGCAGTCGGGGCCCTTCAGAAGAATGTCCCTCAAGTCCGAAAGTTTGTCGGCTCTCTCCTCTTTGGAATCCTCGAAATATATACTCACCTGATCTCCGGCCTTTTGCAATATACACCGGAACCCGTCCACCTTGGGCGAGATATATAACGGCACATCCCGCTTGCTCGCCCACTTCTCCCAGAGCTCGTCTGCCGAGAAGAATTCAGTATACCCAATTAGCGCTGGCTTGGAGGGCGTATACCGCGTTACAGGCTTCAGCCCGGCCTTGACCGTATGAACCTTGAACTCTCTTTTAGGTCTGAGGACCAGGTCGAACACGGGTATGTAGTCTGCGTGCGGTCCGGACTCCTGATACACCCAGTGGAGGTAACCCTTCTTCTCGGGGTCGAATACCTTCCGGGTGAGTATCTCAAGACCCACATCACGCCTGTTTTTGCGAATCACAAGGTCGACGTCGCCTGCTTCTTCGCCCTTCTGCACCACACTGCCGGCTATGTTCACAAAGTTCTCAACGATCACTACGTCCTGGGTCTCCGCAAGACGGGCCTTCAGGTAGTCCAGAGACACGGCGTCCTTCTCGACCTTCGCGCTTTCTTTATCAAGCCTGTCACGCACGTTATGGTTCATATCTCTGGCCCCCATCTCAGCCACGATGATAGCATGGGCATTCACAAGATCCTCCCAGGTGAGCTTGCCCTCTTCTTTATCCTCGGCCTGTTCCTTCGGCTCAGAGAAAAGGGCACCCGCAAGCTGATGAAGCCTCCTGTGAAGAGAAAGGAGTTCCTTATCGTCAATTTCCTCTAGGTTCGCACCCGGAATATCGAGTATCTTCAAGGCAGTTCACCTTCGCTAAAAACACAACTGGTTGTCGTGCAGCACCTGGTATAGATCATGCTCCAAGGTCATGATCGTTCGATGCTCGAGGTTTAACTGGTTCATGTAGTTTATAGCCTCTAAAATCTCGTGCAGTAAAACACTCATTTTCGCAGCAGGCTTAAGGTCTTTATCTATGACGAGTCTAGCCTTTTTATAATCCATCTCACCGAACGCCCTGGGATCAAGCGCGGCCTCGGCCTCCACAACCTCAAAAACCTCTCCGCCAATCTTAACATTCTTAGGCAATCCATCCATAATGAATCTCTTCCCTTCAAAATTGTTATCCATAAAAAGGAAACCGCCTCTTTTCAGAGGCGGTTTCAATATCTCTTTCGCCAGTTATCAGGTCTTACAGGAAATTGCGCCTATAATACTCGTGCAACTCGGCATCCGATTGGAACTGTGGGAGCCGTGCACCGCCAACAACCTTTGACCTGATCCGTTTGTCAAACTCCTTGACGGTCAGAGCCCTGAACGTCAACACCTCGTCAAACGCTTGCCGCTTCCAAACAAAGCCATCTGGCGTCTCTTTAACGAGCTTGCCGTCAAAGCACCTCTCGCGGTTAGTATCGTTGAACGTCAAATATCCTTTCTCGGTTATCCCCACCCCAATGGCTAAGAAAGAAAAGCGGAATTTCCCGACTGAACTGGTGATCTCATATAAAACTCTGCCGTCAATCATACTTCTAGACCCTTCTTTGGACTGTTACAAAGTCCTCAATCTTCTTCCCGTTTATTTCCATTATACCGTTTCGGCGGAATTCCATCAACAATTCGTCCCGCTGATAATCAGTATCACAGGTGATACCAATGACGCTCTCCTTGCGAATCCCCTTCCTGAACATTATCTCATTGTCGGGAGCGTAATCCCTGTTTATTTCCTCAATAAATTCTTCTGCCGAAAATCGATAGTGGAATCCCCGGTACTCCTCGGTTGAGCCATAAGAGTCATGTTTATAAGCATACCAGTCTGTGCGTTCCAACTCCTTTACGTCGAACATTAAACGATACCCCGAACCCATAAAGGAATCGCCATAGCTCCAATTTCCACGTGCCCGTTTGGAAACAAGCCGGACAAATGCGTTATCTGCTCCCCCGCTTTCCATGTCCGATCCTGGGCTTGAGCCGCCCCTCAGTCCAACACGAAGTCGTTCACAAGTAGACATCAGTCCTGGGCTGTCTGGACCGAGTATTTTCACCACAGTGGAACTATCAGCCCCTACGCCAGCAAAGAGGTACTCAGCGCCCAGCTTCTTGTATTCCTTGGCCCGGCCCTCTTCAACGAATGTTCTATATCCAGGCCACACCTCGCGCTCAACCAGTTTGTCTGCGCGGCTCGGGTCTATCCCACGTTTCCGTAGGATGTCCTCCAATTCTCTAGCTGTCCGGCCCTTCGCCCGGGTTTTGTATTCATCCTCCGGCGCGTGCTGCCATGCAAGCCGGGCCAAACGCAGTAGCTTATCATCGTCAGGGATCGGGTCCACACCCAGCAGATCAAGACCGAGTTCTTTTAACAGCTTCTTGACCGTCTGCGCCCCGGCTTTCCCGTCGTTTCCGTATACGCGGATAATGACCTGACCCTTAAACGCCCTGAGCTGATCATCATGCACAAATAGCACTTCAGCCTCAGGCCTCTTAAGGACATAGGCCAGACCCCAATCTTTTGCCTGGGCCTTGCTATAACTATAACCCTGCGGCGTTATGACACCATCGTAAGTGGAGTACGTTTCTTCCGAGGCCCCCAACGTCCTCAAGGTCCCGACCATATCCCTGTGGTACGGCTCTGTTATCTTATATGCTACCTCGAACCCGGGTCTGCCATCCTCCAGAATCCTGCGGACGTTTATCTGCTGGCCCTCGACAATATCTTTGTCCTTGCGCACCGCTATGCCCCGCGCCGTTGCGTGCCCAAGGTCGTCTAGCACATCACCTACCGCAGGAGCTATGGCGCGCCTTGTGCCCCTCGCTTGCTGCAGCCGTGCCCTGACCCTGTCCCGTGCGGCAACAGTAACCGGCCCTATTTGGTCCGGATCAACCAACACCTCGACAAGCTCCGCCTTTGTCAGATAGCTGAAACAAGGTATGTTCTGCGCCTTCGCAAGGGCTTTGAGGCTCTTTACATCCATGGCCTCGAGCTCGGCCCTGGAAAGCGCTTTCGCCGCAAGCGGGGCCATTCGCAGTCCCTGCGGCGTCATTTCATCAAGGAACTGAAACTTCCCCTTAAACTGCGGATCCCGTTGCTTCAAGAGTTTAGTGAAGAACTCCCGGTACTGCGCCCGCACCTCATGTTTGCGCTTGACCGCCAGGTCCAGAAGTTCATTTGCTTTCGCACCCTTGCCATATAACGACTCGGCGTATGGCCTTAGGATAGCCCTGTATTCATCATCAGATATCCTTTCCAGCCGTTGCAGTGCAGGTAGAACCGCTTGAAGATCCAAGTCTATCTCGTTGTTTGCGAATGCCCGGTAGAGCGTGTTGTAGAGCGGTTCTTCTTCGCCGTATACTGCATTAGGATGATAATCCAGGCTCATGACCCATGAGGCCTGGTCTTTAATGTATCTGAATGCCTGCTCCTTATCGACCCCGAGAATCCTCCCGCCTTCCAGGTAAATAAAGTTCCCGGCGTGGCTGTCGAAGTTTCCGATGACCCAGTCGAGAACGTGCTCCCGCTGGATTTGTCGCCACATATCGGGTGTAAGCGTGTCCCATCTTATCTTCTTGAGATCGCCCTTCACCCCTGCCAGTAGCGGTTGCACGGTCCCGAACCGCCCGCCCAGAGTCATGGACTTGATTTCTATAAAGTCTCCGGACTCGTATAATCTTGCGGCTATCTGGGATGCCGCCTCCTGGACATATGCCCTGAAGGGCTCCACAGCCCCACCTTTGGATACCGCAGGCTTGAAGATGTATTTATCTCCCGTCGGGTCGCTATATATGTGTTTCTCTCCGGCCCCGCCCAAATACGCCCCGCTCCCGAAATAAGTCAACTTGTCCGGTCCGGGTATCGTAAACTTGGGTTCGACCGCATTGAATTCTATCGCTACTGGTTCGCCCTTGACTTCTTCAAATGACTTCGCAATATACGTGCAGCGGCAATGGTAGTGGTACGGTGGCAGTGACAGCCCGCCCTTTGCTAACTCCTCCTGCCCCCAATCCTGTATCTCCTTCAAGGTCCGCCAGGGGTGAATCCTTTTGACGTCCTCCGGGGTGTTGGCCTCTAGTAGGGCGTCCCGCAAGGATACCGCGTGCTCGACCCGAAAGGTCTTCCCGTTCAGATGGATGCACAAGGGGCATGTCCTCTCGTCCATCATTGCCATGATCTCGTATTCCGTGACCCCTGCATCCACAAGGCTCTGGACCGCACCCATGGCCCTGGCCCGCGTGATGGTGGTGGCCGCAAGCCCACGCCAGTATGCGTCGGAATGCGGGAATATGTCGTTGAATGCCGCCTTTAACTCCCGGCCCACATCGGCCCGCCCGAGGCCGCTCTCGAGGGCGAGCTCCCTGGTGATCCTGGCTATCTCTCCCCCTATGAATGCGTCGTAATGCTGACCGATCCAGAAGACCGTGTGATCGGTTAATATGGATCGGGCAGCCTCGTCCATTAGCGCGAATTTGGGTTTGATCCCGACCGTCTGGGCTATCACCTTGCGCCCGAGAAGGTAGGCTGTCCCGACCAGTCGGGTCGCTTCCTCCTTGGTCAAGTTAGCGAAGTCCGGCCCCATCGTCTTGGCTATCGTTTTGACTATAAGCCCGACCTCGTCCTCCGCAATAGGCCCGGAGAACGATCCGATCAACTTAGCCGCCTCTTGTATTGCTTTCTGGGCCTGATCATTCCAGCCTTTGAGGAGTAGGTCCTGAAATCTAGTTTCTATTCGGACGATAGACTCCTCACTCGCCTGCACGTGTGAGGCCCATCGGCCAAATAGCCTCTCCTCCAGGGGATCGGCCTTCTTAATGCCGACGCCCAGGAAGTCAAGGATATAGTCTATCGCCTCAACAGCCTCATGCAACATGCTCCTGCTCCTCGATCCTCTTTCGCACTTCCACCAGGAACTTGACAAACTTCTCTACATCGGCCCCCTGGTCTGATCCAGATTGCCCAGTCTTTAGCTTCGACAGGTATACCTCGAGTGGTTCATCTAACCAGTCACTATCAAGCTCGGCAAGGTCAATGTGCAGGACCTGTTCGATAAGCTTCCGTACCTCGCGCGCTGTTAGCCACGAACCCAGCTTCTTCAGGATATCCGATTCCTTATCGGGGTTCTCTTGCGGCGCAGAAAGCGTCTTGAACTCCCAGTACCGGACCCCAAGTTCGGGGAATATGCGGTGATTTATAGTGAAGTCGAATGCATCTCGCTCTGGCCCGAATACCTGGGCTTCTGCGGTATCCCGAGCCTCCTCCGCCGTCGCCCTGTTGAAGTCCTTCGCAAGGCCTACGTAGAGGGGAGGGAGCCTGAATGCCGATCTGACTTTCTCGCGGTTCGCTTCATCATACTTCATGAACAGGGCATCCTGCTGAATCAACTGCGCCAAGGGTTTTATGTCGATCCGCACCTGCTTCCCGGCATTCATGGCAAGCGGCGTTCCATCCGCCGATTCTGCCTCCAGCAAAAGAATCTTGTGGAAATTGCCGCGCCCTTTAAGCTGCTCCTCGACGTATGTCTCTATCCTTTCGCGAACCCCTTCTGCCAAATGGCCGCCCGATACAAGCACCACAAGCGGCGGCACGCTCTTGTTATCAAAGTAGAGGTAGTTGATCTCCTCCGCAGCCCTCGACCCTAAAAGCGACAGGAGATTACCTGCCCATCTCGGGATACCATAGGCGCTCCTCGGCGAGTATATCTTGAAGTGCAGCATCTCGTTAGCCGGAACCGCGTCCTTGGTATCTGACTTGATAACTTCACCCGTACGCATATCTATAGGCCGGGGATCGCCAAACTCTTTCCAGTAAACCTTCTTCGCCCCCACCAGTTGCACATACCGCCTGAACCGCTTCCGAAAGGGCAGTTCCTCATACTCGTTGTCCTCGTTCAGCACTTGGTACTTGATGTCCGTATACTCCGGATCAAGCCATGTCAGTCTGACCGTGTATGCCGGGACATGTACGATGCCCGCAAGCTCGCCCTTGGCATTCCTCAGAAGTTCCCAATACGCGTTGCCCGTGGTCTCGAGGTCTTTTCTGGTCGCCCTGCGTATGTCGGTGAACGATATCTCTGGGTTGCAGAATTTGAAAAACTTATGAATCCGCTTTCTTTCCTCAAGAGCCTCCTTAGGAAGATCCTCCCCTTTGGGGAGCTGTACGAGCGGGACAAGCGTATACCCGAAACCATCAATATTCGTCTCCATAGCCTCAACGCACTGATTGAGAATGTTGGATATCTCCGGCATCGCCACCAATCTGTTCAGGGGCAGCGGCGGCTCCAGTATCTGTGGCCCGTACTGTCCTACAAAGGGATCCTGGTCGATCCTGTGCGATACCGGTATAGCCGGACCGCTGTCCTGGCCTATCACTTCAGCTTTCGCAATGAGTTCCATCAACCTATCACCGCCACTCTACCGATTCCTTGTCTCTGTTGCCGTCTTGCCCTGTCCGCCGCAAGGACTATCGCCGCGTATGATGCGCAGTCCACCATGTCATCATGCTCGCCCCTGGGGAAATCTTCGAGTTCGTCTTCGTACACCTGTAGCCATGACGTACTCACCCTATGGTACACCGTGCCAGCTTCGTAACGCGCAGCTATAGGATAGGCACGGGAGACTTTGTCTGTATCCGCCTTGAGCGGAATGACCGGCAACCCCTCCAGCCGCGCCTCCTGGAGGAGCGATAAACCAAACGTCTTTTCCTCCACACCTTGCAACGCAGGCCGGTACCTCTCATACATTGCCCTCAAAAGCATCTTGTGCTTCGGGGTCTCCAGCCTCTCCCTGAACATGTCATAGAGAAGAAGGTCCGCTTCCGGAGTCACAATCCATGACCCGCAGGCAAAGTAGTCTGAGGTCTCCTTCTCAGTCGCTGCCGGGTCCACAGTCTGAAAGAACCAGCAGTCGGCTTTCTTCACCCTGTGCTCCCCACTGGGCTTGAGCAGGACGTAGAAATCATCTTCGTCCCTGAAGTACCTGAACCACTCCCGTCGGAACATGTTGCCTTCCGCCCGGCGCGGAGTCTGCTGGTATATCGCGCTAAAAAGATAAGAGCCCTGGCTTGCTCTCAGGGCTTCCAATTCTTCCTTTCCATACCTTTCCGGCCATAATGGCTCGCCAGGAATCCGGCCTAAGGGATCGCCTTCCTCAGCAAGAGCCGGGAATTTTAGTATCTCATAACGCTCCCCACCCGACTCCATTTCATCCAATAGTTGCCCGGCAAGGTCATTGTGCCTCCATCTCGTCATGATGATCGCCAAGCCCGCCTGCGGCTCCAGTCTCGTACGCAGAGTGGAGGCATACCATTCCCATATCGCCTCGCGGTATGTTTGGGAGTCTGCCTCAGCGATATTCTTGATCACGTCATCGATCAACACGATATTCCCGCCATGGCCTGTGATAGGACCTCCGACGCCAGCCGCTATGAGGCCACCCTCGTGCCCCTTTATACCCCACTGGTCCGCAGCCTTAGAATCGCCCGCAAGATTTATCCCGCTCAACCAAGGCCCGTATTCCCTTACAATTTCCCTAGCTCTCCGGCTAAAATTCAAGGCAAGCGACGCACCGTAGCTACAAAGAATAACTCGCTTGTCCGGATTATTGATAAGATACCATGCCGGGAATAGCCGTGAGCACAAAAAACTCTTGCCATGCCGGGGTGGAATGAAAACCATAAGCCTATGGATTCGACCGCAGGCGAGGTCCATGAGCTTATCTGCAAGCATCACCAAGTGCCGCGCCGGTCTCCATCTTCGCCGGGTAACTTCAATGCTGAAATTGACTAGATCTGCTTTAACCAGATCCCTTCGGCTTGGAATCCAGTCGAGAATATAATCGTCTTGCGAGTTCCCTTGCCTCCGGGTCTGCGATAATTCGCTGTGTGGCCTCATGCTCATATTTCCCTGTCACCTGGAGGGTTCCCCTCTGCTCGTTTATCTCCGTCGGCAGCCCCCGACTCTTGCGCTCGAGGTCTGCGATCTCAGAAGCATTCCGTAGGGCCTTCGTTACAAGTTCCGCTAGCTCGTCATCACTCATTTCAGCTAACCTGTCGTCCTGAACCCGCTTGCCGAATAGCCCCACCACGGCCCCTATCACACTTAGGGCATTCCTGGCTAGTTGCGCATGGCGTTTTTCCATTTCCTCTACTTCATCTGCTTGCGCCTGGCGCTTGCGCCTGTCAAGTTCCGCGTCCCAAGCCTGGGCCCGGCTCACCCAGGACCATCGGGTCGACCAGCCTCTCCACCATTCCGGAGCTTTTATCTTGTTCCGGTCTTGTTCCGGTTTTGTTTCGGCGAGACATGTTTTGACATGTTCCTGCCATGCCTTATCCAAGGATCTTCCTTGGCCTAAGTCCCGGTAGTGGACAAACGCATGGAAAGCCCGATCCGACTCATGAGGCTGCCTCTCCCATGGCTCCATCCAGCCTCACCGCCTTCCGCCCGGTCTGGGCCTCCCACCTGGCTAGGACAATGTCCACGTATTTGGGCTGCAGCTCGACCCCATAGCAAACTCGTTTCGTTTTCTCCGCCGCGATCAACGTTGAACCTGAACCCAGAAACGGGTCCATCACCAGGTCTCCCCGCACAGTTGTAAGTTTGATCAAAAACTCAGCCAATCCGACTGGGTACATAGCCGGATGGTTCCATTTCTCCTGGTTACCTTGCAACCGAATGACGTTACCAGGCCGCGCTATCCCACGTCCTTGAGGCCCCTCATACGTTATATTGCCGGTAGCTTCTTTCTTGCGCTTATTTTGGGGTGTATATATAGGCACCTTGTCTGCTTGTTTTCCTACACTCTTAGGGAAGAAACGGATTTTCTGCTGCTTAGAAAAGTGAAACACCCGCCCGAATTCATCAACCAGGTTAGTTTCCTCGTTGCCTTCTTGGTCTTCTATCTCGCGGACAACTACATCTACCCCGTCACCTTTGGCAAACCAAAAGACGGGCTCGAAATCATTCCTCAGCCGATTAGGCCAGCCGCCTGGCAGTCCAGGTTTTGTCCAGACTAGCTCATCGACGAACCTCCAGCCGTACTGGTCGACCATCGCTATGACCAGCTTCATGACATACAGACTTCGCTGCCCGTCCTCAACATGCTCTTTTATGTTCAAGAAGAATGACCCGGCATCGTCGAGCACGTCCCAGAGAGCCCTCGCTACACCGCCAAACCATTCAGGGTATTCGTCCGCCGGTATGCTCCCGTAATCATCCTTCCGCTGCTGGGCATATGGAGGCGAGGTCACGATCGTGTTTACCTTCGCGCCCTGCATGAGCCGGTCCAGCAACCTGACATCAGTGCAGTCACCGCATGCCACCTTGTGATCACCTAAAACCCAGATATCCCCCGGATTCGCCCGCTTCTCTATCTCCGGCGTCTCAATAACTCCCTCGTTTTCAGCATCGGGGAGCTCGGTAAGCAACTGCTCTATCTCGTCCAACCCGAAGCCGGTGATCTCAATGTCAAATTCTCCGGTATCAAGCTCCACAAGCAGGTCCTTCAGTTTTGGATAATCCCAAGTGCTATCCAGAGCAATCTTATTATCAGCTATACAATAAGCCAGTGCTTTTTCCCGCGGCAAATCAATGAAAATGACTGGAACTTGTTTTAATCCTAGTTTCCTAGCCACTTCAAGACGAGCATGCCCTGCAAGGATGGTACCATCGGGTAAAGCAAGAATCGGATTAGTAAACCCAAATTCTTTTATACTCCGTTCCAATTTTGCAAGCATGCTTTCCGGATGGACACGCGGATTTTCTGGTAAAGGTTTCAACTCATCAAGATCAATAGTTTTAAGTTGATATTTCAACTTGACCACCCGGACCTTTGTCTTCCAATCTCTTCATTTGCCAATATTGCCATTCTGCCATTAACGACTGCCTAACAAGGGCCCTTGTTATCTCCCAATCTCCTATAATCTCTTGAATCGCTAACGTTTGATATTCAACTATTTGATGACACCTGTTGCAAAGTACGATTGAGTTTTTGAGGTCAGATTGACCCCCAAATCTAGCCGGAATTAAGTAATGCAAGACCAAGCCATGGGACCCAAGGCATCGTGCGCAATGTCTACAATTCTCCCGCATCTCTTTACTTAGATGTCTCCATTCATGACCATAGGGAAATCCATCCTTCTTTCGCGATTCCCCGTTCCACTTAAGCGCAGGCAACAACTTGTCTTTGATTTTTCCCCATCGCTCACGTGTTGCGATTCCAATCTTTCTTTTGGTTTCTGGAGAATGATAATTTTCACCAAGTCTCTCTTTCCTACGTCTCAACCCCTCAGCCACTGCTTTTCTATGTTCCAGAGTTTTATTCATACGAGAAGTTATAAGCCGTGCTTTTGCCGTAATATTCCATTCCTCAACCTGTCTGCGCCCATTCACTCGTCCTAAACACGTTTTCCCACAGTATTTACTTCCTTTAGGGGCCAAAAAGAGTGATCCACATTCCGGACAAATATGCCCATATAATCGTCGTAATTTCTGTTTCTTCTTTCCAACTATTTCCCTAATCCAACCATCATCAGAAAGGATAAGCCGTGGGTCCTGCCCAATTAACAATCTGAGTCTCTCGTATTCGAGATCCCCAGGCTGCAAATCCTTTCGGGGATTATATGGAGCTGGGTTAATTAGACTTATCGGTATTCTGCGTATCTCCATCTTGCGCTCTTCTCTCCTTAAGCCTGCGGTAGAAGTTCAACTGCCCCCCGATTAGCGCCGAATCGTAATACTTGCTTATCTCCCAGGCAAAGTGCTGGACCATGGCCCTGTCCACCTCTGCAGGATCATCACCTATAACAGCCCAGAATCCTTTTGCCATGATTTCATCTTTCTTATCACCCATGCAATCACACAATCGGGTGGGGTTATCCGCGATCGCTACATGCACCATCTTGAACCTTGCCGCAATCGCCTCTGCCGCTATGACAAGCCTCTTTGCAACTTCTAGCTGTTTGCCAAAGGAGAACCCGACGGCCTTGCAGTTACCCACGCAGGCCGCACATGCCGTGCACCCTGCGTCAGGACCTTTGGGACTCAAGTGCTCGCAGTTCCTTGTGCACCAACCGCACTTGACACACTTACTGGGGTAGAACCTTGGCCTACCCCCGTTGTGAACCCATAGCTTTGTTGCTCGGGCCGCCATGCCCATGCCGATATTTTTGATACAACCGCCCATCCCCACTATCTTATGGCCGGTGAAATGCGCTACATTAAATATCTGGTCATACTGGCCCACTTGCTTGGGGACCTTGATATGAGGGGCCAGTTCTATCAATTCATCTTCCTCTAATATCCTGGCCGGAGAAAATCCATGATCTTTGGCTATTTTCAAGTGGGTCCGCGTAGTCCGGCGTTCCCCCGCATACAACGTGTTTGTATCGAAGAACTCCAAAACCGCCCCCTGTTCATATGCTGCTGCCTGCATCCCCAAAAAGAGATCCGGGTCAACATGACTTCCCGGCTTTGACGTCCTCCCAAAATGCACCTTGATCCCGATCCGCTTCGCCTTCGGGTCAATGGTGGCAATTAGCACAGGTTCCAACATCGCCTTCTGAGTGATAATCTCCAACGTACTCATAAATTAAATCTCCATTCTCATCTTTCTCCACGGGGACGAGCACGCCCCCGAAATACCGGTATGGTGACTTAGCAGACTTGGGATAATTCCAGTAATAGCGCATGTAGTCAATAACTGTCCAGTCCAATATGCTATTACGAATCTTAGCATTACAGGTATTGAAACCACTGGCATCTACAATGCGTAGGTCCCCGAACACTTCCCTTGCCTGCGGTTCTATATCTTTCCATCGGACGCGCCCATTCTTACGCGCAATCACGAGGGCGTGTGTATATTGCCCCCTGGAGTAATTCCAGTCCTCCGACAATCCACAACAGCTACCATTAGCACACATCTCCTTGAAATGTGCATCAGACACATAAAACCGAAGCCCCTTATCCTTTGCCACCTCAGCCATTTCCTCGACAAATGGCCTTTTGACCCATCTATTAAGGCGCAGGTACCCGGAACCCTGCGTATGTTTCCTGTATGTCTCAAGCAGGTCATAGCCTACAAGTTC
>JABLXJ010000023.1 GCA_013178125.1 Bacillota bacterium
TGTGATGGGCGTGCCGAAGCCAGATTTTTCCACCCCCCTATCCCCGAACGATGTGCTTCCGCGTGGCAATGTCTACACAGTGTAACCAGATTTTCCCAGTTATGCGTCCCGTGGGGGAGGGGGATACGGTGGTGCACCACCTCGCCTGGCGCCCCGCACCTCTCGCAGTCAGGATGCCGAGCAAGGTACTCTGCTCGCACGCACTTCCACTTCCAGGTATAGCCCCGCTCCACCGAACCTGGGCGAAGGTCGGGGGCCTGGAGGCGGTGGTGGGTGCAGAACAGCGATCTCCTTTGAGCGGGATTATTACACGTCGGATAAGAGCATATTCTCATTGACTTTGTTGTCTACTAATATCTGCGTCTGTTTCCAGGTATAACCATTCCCCAGGATCGAGCGGCATGCCATTGCTTGTGGATACTCCCTCACTGCCGATATAGACCACAGAGCTGCTGTTGTTTTTCAACACCAGCCCCCGCTTCAACGCCCGCGGCGCACCAGCTGAGAGCAATGTCGCTGTGGTCCCGACAGTTACGGCGGCATGATGATAACAGCCGAATCCCCTCATTTTTCCTCCCTTGTTTTATCCCATAAAAACAAGCCCGACCTGATCGGGCTTATCCTATAGTCAACAATGCTCCATCTTATCTAAATCATCGATTGTTGCATAACTTTTGGTCAAGAAATTTAAAGGGTTAATAATTCTCCGGGAGCCCTTTTATGGCTTCCCACCTTATCATTTTCCTCCAATCGCCTCCTGAAAGAATTCGCCTGCCAAGACGGTCTAAGAAGTCATCCAGATCGCACAGATCTTGAAAGGCCTGGTCGTTTTTGACCAACCCGCTACGCTCCGCCCTCCTGCGCGATAGCCGAAATGGGCACCCCCCGGTTAACTCGTAGAGATCATGACGCCTGGTGCCCGACGCGAGCACATACAGGAACTCGATCGCAGCGAGTAATGGTTCTGGTGGGAGAATAGTGTCTCCTCCAGGCCTCAATCCACATCCCCCCAGATCTCTTTCTTCGCCTCCCTCACCCAATCCGCCAAGGCCTCCCGGAGGGCGGGGAGAAGCTCCTCGCGCACCACCCTGGATATGGCCACCCTGGCCGCGGCCTCCAGGCCGGAAATGTCCTCCTCCCGGCACAGCCTGCGGATGAGCTCCTCAGCGTCCATCCGATGCACCACGGACTTCTCTGGCGGGCGAAGATAAGCGCGGATGATGCGGACGGCCATCTGTTTAGTAAGCTTTTCCCGGCCATGCTTGATAGCTGATATCCTCTGCGGACTCACCCCCAGGCGTCTAGCTATCTCAGACACCCTCTCTTTGCGGAGTATCTTCTCCGCCTGGTCGCGCACGTCTACGATGTCCGCCCTCTCCATCAGCAATCCGTCCCTCCTATCTTGTGGTTCCTGCCACAATCCGGGATGAATCCGGCTATGGCGCCAAGAATCAGGAAGGTTACCGCACATGCCAATGAGAAGGGTTGCCAGAAGTAGCTCACAAAGAATAAGGCGGCGAGCAGCCCGAAGAAGATGAGAGCCACAACCTCCGACGAGCGCATACCATCACCTCCTAATTGCGCATGGAGATCCAGTTGCGGTAGCCCGAGAGCATTAGGCAGCGCATGATCTGCAATAGCTCGCGTATCGGGATTGGATGTCTGATGGTGATCATTTCATCACCTCCTCTACACCGGCACTGATAGCCGTGGTTTTAATGCGCTGGACCTTGAGCCACAACAGATACACGTAGGCAACACAATCCAAAACCTCATACTCGAGCTCCTCTAAGACCGATTTGTGCACATAATCCTCGTCTCCATATCTCTCCGCTCCCAACTCGAGCCTCTCCTCAACCCGGCTGATAAGTGCAGATAATGGGTAGAGTTCGCGGTAAGGGTCCTTCATCTCGATTCCTCCAACTCGCGGATTATGGATTGCACACGTTCCATCCAGGGATGATCGGGCACGCAGTATCCCGGGCAATCGTAGGCTGATTGCGGCCTGCCGTAATGCTTAGCCAGCCAAGCGAAGTTGGCTCGGATGCCCTCCTCCCAGGAGGCAAATCCTTGTGGATAGGAGAGCATCCCCCAGGCGTTGTGGGGAGCGAAACACGCCAATCCGAAGGTCGACTCCGCCCCGGCTATGGCCACCGGGAGGTGAGGGTTGACGCCGGTGCGCTCGCCCTCCTCGGCAAACACTCTGCCGCATCCCGCAAGCGGGGATCCCCAGCGGGCGAGGTATGCGTCTATCCGGGATGCCACCGCCTGGAGGCGGGCCTCACTCTCGGCGAGATGCCGCTCCAGCCTCTCCGCCTCCGCCCAGGAGCGGAGGACCACCTGCTCCTCCTGTGGGTGAGAGAACTTGCGGACCTGCTCCACCTCCACACCCTGGATGGCTGCCTGGAGGATGGCCCATGCCGCAAGGGCCAAGAGCATCAACGCTATCCCGACCATCTTCTTCCGCCTCACTTCCACCTCCCAAAAAAGAGGGCCCGACCACACGGTCGAGCCCACTTTCCGCTTGGCTCGAAGCCGACACCTCAAGGTAGCGCCTGGACGAACAGGCTGGGGTTAGGGCTCACCTCCTTTCTCTCCTCTCGCTCCTCTCTCCTCTCGCTCCGCGGATGGCGGTGATCCGCCACCGTTTACCGTCCCAGAACAATTTGATAATGCCTCCACCCTTCCCCACGCGCTCCATGAGCCTCATCTCGGCCAGCACCCGCTCGTAGAAGCGGGGCAGGCACTGCTCGGCCAGGGGGCATATCAATTCATTCATCTTCCTTTAAACACCATCCAGCGGCATGGTAATCCTTACAATCCTGGCATATGTACGAGCGGCAAAGGTCGCACCAGGCGGCGCAGAGGTTGCCGCACTCGCACCTCTCGTCCAATGCGTCGTAATCCCAATATACGGTCATCTCAAAGCCTCCTCGATAGCACCGGACAGCCAGTCTCGTGGTCTCCACACTCGTACACGGACATTACCCAAGCTGTATCGCTCCACGTCAGCCAACTCTTCGAGCCATATCTTCTGATGGACGGTCAGCCGGCCACGCTCGCTCTTGAGCTCGGCGAGGATCAGCCGTCCCCTCCGGACCAACACCAAGTCCGGGAACCCCTCCGGGCTTCGGCGGCTATCGTAGGTGTGGTAATGCCGCCAGCCCGTAAGTTGGGCCAATTCTATTACCGTTGCCTGGAGCTCCTTCTCGGTCATGTCCAAACACTCCGCCAGCTGGTTCATGTCAACCGACTTACATCGGCTGCGGTCTATGCCCTTATCCTCTCCTTGACCTGCTTGATACGGTCCAACACCTTTTCCCTCTCTTCCTCCGTGAGATCTTTTCCGAGTATCTCCCCGAGGGGCACGGGTTCCTCGTGTGCATCCCTCTTTGCGGCCCTCTTCTCCTCGTCCCTTTTACGCTCCGCCTCCTCAAGGGCCCTGTCCCGCTCGATGAAAGCCTGCTTGATGGCGGGCATATAGTAGGCCAGGTTTGTGGGCCGGTCGGTGCCCTTGGACTCCTGGACGCGGCGGTCATGCTCTCGCTTCACAATCTCCACCACCTCCGCTGGCGAGAGGAGGCGGCAGACGGCTGAGAGCTCCTCCACCATGCGATCTTTTCGCCCGTCCCCGACCTGGGACCCAGTGAAGGGAGGGGCTCCGAGGATGGACTCGATCTCCCGGATGACCTCCCAGGCCTTCTCGCGGCTTTCGTTTTCCCTTCTATTCCCTTCTTTTCTATTCCCTTCTTTTCTATTCAGGGGAACATGTTCCGAACATGTTCCGTATATGTTCCCCACATGTTCCGAACATGTTCCCCACATGTTCCCCACATGTTCGGAACTTGTGGGGAATTTAGGAGGAGGAGGGTACTTACAAGTGGGTCGCTTTATGGACTGATGGCGGGAAAAGTTCCGAACATACAGGTATTTTTCTCCATTGGCGTCATATACTATGAGCTTTCCCATTTTGATAAGTTGATTGAGTAGGCAACATATATCAATGTCTGGGTCATAAGGAAATATCTGCGCGCGTATCTGTTTGGGCTTGAACGGGATCACTCCCTGATCATCCACGAAGTTCCAAAGGCCAATGTAGAGCAGCCGGCCTTCGAAAGGGAGCTCCGCGATTTGTTCATCAACCCAAAAATCTGGATCAATGATTCTTTTACGAGCCATCTTGCCCCCCTAATTTCAGCTGGTTACTGGCCGGTTTATATTTCCTATTCCAGGCCCTTATCGGCATATCGTGCCGGTTGTGGCATAGCTGACAGAGGGCGCGGAGGTTCTCCGGGTCGTTGTTCGTTGGGTCGTGATCCAGGTGCGCAACGGTCAGTACCACAACCGACCCGGTCACCGGATGGGGCTTACGCGCCTCCGCTCCGCACCACTCGCATTTCCACCCAGACCTTTCCCGCACGCTTCGAGAGATTTCTCCCCAATTGTCTGGATAAAAATGTCGCTTATCCCGTTTGATGGGCATCCATATCCTCCGTTTCGATTGACAATTGGGCATTTAAGATTTCCTTGGCTATCTTCCTTGTGTTCTCGAGCGCGGCACGAAGACCGACGCCGTGGTTTATACCGTTACAGACGCAGTTGCATATTGGCCCCTTTGCGTTGTAGCACCTGGAATCACACTTACGGACACCGCCGGAGCTGGTCCGTTCGTGGATCAATGTAGCCATCACACCGCCTCCTCCAGGTCAAAAAGCCTTTCCATGGGCCCGAACTCCCGATCGAGCCCTTCCAGAATCCCTTCGATCACGGCTTCAAGGTCTTTCCGCCTGCTTTCGAGCTGGGCCAGCGTATGTCTGGCATGTTCTCTCGACCTCGGCCAGTAGAACCCTTCCGCCGGAGTGGAGCATATGGGCAGCCTGTGATCTTTGCGCAGGTGATTGATCATGGCCCTCACCTGTCTGTCGGTGCTCCCTAGAACGGCGGCGAGTTCCGGGGCGGAGACGGCTCTATCTCTCCTCCGCAGCAGGGAAACAAGATGCCTCTCTGTCCCATTACACCAAGTCATCTAACCTCTCCCGATGATGGTTGCATAGACAAGAGATAATCCAGGAGCAACTGTTGGTTGGGGTATCTGCGACGAACTAAGGTCCTCCGAGCTTGGGTAAACCCTAGCTCGTCAAACAACTGCTCGATGAGAGATTCCACATCGTCTTCCACATCATTGATTTCCATATTTTCATCCGATTCCATCGGTCTTTCTTCAGTGGCTTCTTCTGGTTGCTGGTATTGAGCTGCTTCCTCCGGGAAGAGATCATCCGGGGGCGCCTGATCCTGCAGGGGTGGGAGGGCCAAGACGGACTTCTCCTCACTGGCCAGCCTGCGCAAGTCGTCCAGGCTCAGCGCTGAGGCCAGCTTTATGTCGAGGACATATATCTGCTTTTTCTTTCCGTCGGGTTGTACCTCCTTGGGGATGATGCGCAGCTTGAGGGGAACCATTGCGATACGTCCCACGAGAGCCCGGATATAATCCAGGCCAGAGTTGATGTTGACGATACTGTGGTAGCTCGATGTGTCAATCTGGAATACCCCTTCGCTGATGAGCTGTGGGATGACGAAGCGTAAATTCATGACCCGCCGGCATTTCTTTCTGTAGTCGGGGCATTCCTCAGGGTTGCACTCCACCTCCACCCACTCACCACCTTCGGATACCCGCTCGGCGGTGATGCCATCCCCACGGCAAGAGAGACCGGTCGTGCCGTAGCGCTTGAGATACTGAGGGGCGATCTGTTCCAGGTCGTCTACCGGGAAGATGATGTCGATCTCTTTTGCCCTCTCTCCAAAGATCTTGGTCAGTTGGTTACGATACTCATCCGGCCAAACGAAATAGTCGACCGCTCTGGGATATAAGGCTCCAGTCTTTTGGGATAGTGTCTTCTCGCCGAGGCGGATCTTGCCTGCCCTGGGGAGCCTGCGGCGGTCACTCACGCCGTGTATCATCTTCCACCTCCCATCACATCACATCCACTGATATGTGCCGTATGGCACCGGCGGCAAAGAGCGGATCCGCAATATCGGCAGATATACACGTGCACGATTTCGACCCCACAATCTCCACAAAAATGGGGGTGCCCGGAGGAGGAACCAGGGCTTTTAGGGCGCTTAGGGGGTTGAGAAGGAACGGGCATGCGGTGGCTCTCCTTCGGGCAGGGGGTGGAACTCTTGTCTTGTACTTTCATCTCGGCTATTCTTTTCTCGCTATTATCTCTTCGCCTGGAGGCTCGGGAATCTGGCGAGAGCCCCGAGCCTCCCCTGCTGTTTTCGTGCCATTTCGCATGCCTTCGGCACGAAGACATCCACCGCCTCGACCCTGAACCTTTCCTTGAACTCCTCCACGTCCTCCGCCGCGAAGCGCACGCAGCGTGGGCCGAAGCGGTAGCAAGAAAGCTTACCCTGGCGCGCGTAGAGGCGAACTGTTTCAGGATTTATGTTCAGTATTTGGGCAACCTGTTCGGCAGTGAGGAGATTCATACCGCTTCCCTCCTGGAAAACGCCGACTTCAGGGCCTGGAGGTTCCTCCCTATCCACCCGGAAAGCTTGCGGTTGGCCCCCACCGCCGAAAGCCTGGCGGCCTCGGCGTCTTTGAGGTCGTAGAAGAGCAGCTTGAAGCACTCGTTCTGGATACTGTCCTCCGCCTGCTCCAGCTCTTCCAGGAGATGGCGACAGCGCTGGAAGAGGGCTTGGAACTCCTTGTGTCGCTGGTCGTGGAGGAGGAATATGTCCTCGAGCTTTCCCTGGTAAGCCGCCTGGCGCTTGTTGATGTCCAGGTAAGCGGCTCGGAGCTCCTCCACGGTGGCCTGGCGGGCGAGGATCTCCCGAGCTTTCGCCACCACGTCCATGATCTGCTCTTCCACCTCTCGGAGGGCGGCAATTTCGTGATAGTTATTCGCCCCTCTCACCTCATACCTCCGCGAGGGCTTTTCTTAGCTCCGGGTTGGGATAAATCATCTCCGGCGTGACCCCCAGGGCTTGGCAGATACGGAGAAGTTCTTCGTCTGTGGGAATACGTCGGCCGGAAGCGATGTCGTTTATGTAGGAGCGGGGGATGCCAGTTTGGTCGGCGAGCCGACGACGGCTGAGACCATTGATTTTTAAAAGCAATCCCAAGACATTATGCGCCTTCATGTCACTCCTCTTAGCGCGGCCGGTCAGTGGCCGTCATATCGAGTTAAGCATATCGCTAATCGATACTATTGTCAATATATATCGGTATATTTTTAAAATTTTTTAAATCTGTAAAGTTATAATTAGACAATGAGTATTGGTTATGAGTTAAGGCGTCAGCGGGAGGGATCAAATCTGCGGTCAGTGTGGCGAATGCATTCCAAGTAATCCCCCATCCCCAGCCAGTAGCAATGGGGCGTGGCAGCGATGTACCGCACCACCTGCCTGAGCGCATCCAGGTCGCAGTGAACAGTTCCGAGGTGGACGTCACCGATGGGGATAATTCGGATTACGGTGGAGCGGGAGGGGATGGGAATGGATTGTGATGTGACGATCATAGATCAGGTTAAGGTCCAACGAACACCGTGAGAGGCACTGGTGAGTGGATGGAGAGGACCACCCACTCCGGGTCTGCCATCACGCATGGGCGGATGTGCACGCCCGGCGCTTTGTCGGCATGGAGGGTTCCGGGTACTTTGTAGACAATGCGTCTAGCCGGAGGCTTCTTCCCGGTCTTCTGGTCGTTGGCCTGGGCATTCACCCAAACGACCACCTCTTCCTCGCCCGGGCCCTCGTAACCCAGGTCCAGCCACCAATCCCTGCGGAAGGCGGGGACGTGATAGACCCTTCGGCCATCCATCTCCGTGTTTTGCGGCACGATAATCTTTGGCACCAAACTCACCTCCTCTACCTTCGATGGCATAACATGGTATTTATCGCGTAAGTAATTAAGCAGGCCGCGCACCAGGGGATCACCCCACCCCGCCACCCCGATTGCCTCGTCCTCCGGACTTGTATAAAACCCGCACTCGACGAGCACCGAACAACGCGGGGCCTTGAGCACGGCCACGTCGTCTCTATAGATGATGCCGCGGAACGGAGAGGGAATCACACGCATCGCTGCGGCCAGGTAATCCGCCAGAGGCCGGGCCTCCTGATTGCGCCAGAGCACGCACCAGCCCCTCATGCCGGGCTTGTAGGCATCCTGGTGGATGTGCAGGGCTATGTCCGCACCCCAGCGCACAACGTCCTCGCGGGCGCGGATGTAGCAGTCGCCCTGGCCTGGGTAGTCCTCGCGGTCCCAGAGGCCCACCTCCACCTGGGGCAGAGCGGCCTGCAGCCGCTCCGCCACATGGCGTGCGATGCGGGTGGTATCGACTGGTGTCTCCGGCGAGGTTTCCTCCGGGTAGCCCTGCAGGCTGGAAACGATGGCGATTTTCATAGCTATCACCTCATACGGGGATTTATTGTATTTCCCAGGCACGGCACAACTTCTCCAAAGCCTCGATAGTCCGCTCCTGTACCTGGGTGTAGTGCTCGAAGTGATTTAGGATAATCTTATCCCTATTGGCCATATTCTTGTTAATCTCTTCCAGCAGTTTCTGTTGCTCCCGCAGGGTGTCCTTAAGACAATCGAGGCTTCGCGTCAGCCGCCCGATCATCCAGCGCACGAGAAGCAGGGTGATGATGATGAGCGCCGCGCTGGCTGTCAGATTTTCCCAGGGTATGTTCCCCGCCATCAACTGACACCTCCCGCTCTCGTGCCCAGGAGCAGCGCCCAGAAGGCAAAGGTGGAATTTATTGGATATTGCGGTCCTCCAGTATCTACTACTGCCACCTTAAACGCCGTCGGTGTCTCGTCCCAGACGCTGCAGACGGTGATGCCCCACTGGGCCGCGGACCCCGTCTGACAGGCAATCGGGATGACCGCGGAGGAAAAGATGCCGTAGGGGATGGTCACCTGGAAGAGAAAGGCGTTGTTGACCAACTGGATTTTGCTCCACGACGCACCAGCCGCTCCAGTTCCTGAACTATTAGCTGGGTTTATTTGGTTCGCGCCGCTGAAGTCGACTAGGAAGAAAGCAAGAGTGTCTTTTGCCACGCGGTTCTGGCCGAGAATGGGTAAAAACCGACCGTAGAGCCAGTCGAAAGTCTCTTTACACTGGTTGAGCTTGCCACTGGTTATCAGCTCGTCTGCTGACCATGTCTTGGGATTGTATGCCATTGCTCCTCCTAATATCTCCCGACATCGATAACCTGCAGTAAGCCCCAGTTGGACACCGCCAGCAATCCGTTCGAGGTGGCCCATTGCAGGCGGAAGGTGTGGCTCGTTCCGGCAGGAACGTCGAAGTAGTAGGTGAGGGTTATACTGGCGGGTCCTTCCCCCCACCAGCCCCTAACGTCAGTATATGCGGTGTCGTATCCCCACCTGAAGGTTACCCTGGTATTCGACACACGGTTGACCAAAAAGGTGGCAATCAAAAATATCCTCGCGGTTCCCGTGCCGGGTGGCGTGTAGGCCACATTCGCAAGGTCTACATAAACGGTGCTTGTGGTGGTGCGGTCGGTCGTCCAGTTATCCGCACCCCTAACCAGGGTATAGAGAGCATTGTTTGGGACATCGGCACTCTTTGCTTTTAACAGGCGGTATTGCCCCACACCGAACTTTTGCCAGTAAGCCTCTCCGAGCTCACTTACGTCGAGAACGATGTTCTCCGAGCTATCAAGCTCTATTTTCTGCGTAGACGGGCCGTTGACCCGGTAGGTACTTGCCTCGGGTGCCTGCACATAAGCCGACCAAGGAGACTCCAGGCCACTGCGCGTCACCGTTTTAGCGCGGTATTTATATGCTCCCGGAGCATCGATGGGGAAGACAAGCGTATTTGCGTCCACACGGAACGTACGATATAAAACGTCGTTAGTTATCCCTCTCTCCTCTACGGTGAAGTGCGAAAAGTCGGCCGGAGGGGTAAGGCTAACGGTGAGGATAGCTGAAGTGCAGGTGTCATCTACGTAGTCATATGCCAGTGTAGGCGCGGAGGGGACTTCCCCCTGCGAAGGCAAGGTGATCTGCACCGGCGGCGCCCACTTACCCGGCACGTTATTTTCATCCAAATTCCGGTAGGTCAACCAATAGGTGCCGCCCGGTCTACCATATAAATTGACCGTTCGCATCCGCGGAGTAATGATGCGCGACTGGTAGGTCTTGGTCCAGTAGATGAGCTTGGGCGGGTTGGTTGCCTCCCTGGACTGGAAGCGGACCGCGCCGCCGTAGCCGTAAGTCGGGCGCAGGCAGTAAGCCCAGTGATTGGTATTATGGGCCCGGATCTGCTTGCACCCCCATATGTAATTAGTAACGTCCAAGTACAGCCATCCAGTATAGTCTGGGTCGATGGTAAGCCTACCTATTAGCGCGGGCTTATAAGGTCGATCGCCTGGTTTACCGTTCCAGGTGATGGTGGTCTCTACGAAGCCATAGCAGCTAACTATATCAACGCTAAAAGTGTCGGTGAGGAAAGTGTAATCGCAGTAAACGGCGAGCCATGCCGCGACAATATCTGCGGCCCAGAGCCCGCTGGAGGGATAACCCCCCCAGATATGGTAGCAATACGTCCAGCGAACGGGGGTCAACCCCTGCACCCACAGCTCGGTTGAGGTACCATAGTTGTTGTCGGGATTGCCTGCGTCCACGTAGGCATCACGTGAGATGACGGACGTTACCTTATCGGTGTCGTCCAGCAGCACTACCTCTACTGCCTTATCCGTATCGATGGTTATAGCGACACCCGCACGCAGTGTGCCGTCGCTTGCGGTCTCGTAGAACGTCTCGGCATCGACCTCCTGCGACGGGATGAGGTCTGACCCCGTCCCACGCATCGCAAGCCCCGATTCCAGCACTGCGACCTTGCGCTCCAGCTCCTCGATGCGGGCGAGGAGCCCGGCGTCCTGGGTGACTATGGAAACATCCGAGATCTGAGCTCTATCCGGTGGCTTCACCACGCGGTGCTTGGGACGAGCTAGCTTGATGTCAAATGCCATCAGACGAAGGCCTCCTTTTTTACTAGGTTTAGCTCGGTCGAGTTTAGATCGAGACTGATCTCGGTTATCACATAATCCGCCTGGATCCCGGCTACGGCCGAATCTACCGTAATTACATCGCGCAACTGCAGATGGGGCGCAGGCCTGTTGATTCTGACTTTAAGCTGGCGCGATGCCTGCGACATGTAATTTAGCAGCGCCGATGCAAGGTTTTGGGCTCTGGCGGTGCTGAGGGTATATATGTGGACGTCGTGCGTGTAGTAGCCATATAGTCTAATGGCGTCGTCATCTTTCGCTTCCACCACCGCATCATCTTTTGATATCAGTAACGGCACGCCATCCATCTCGATCTCGAATGTACCTGCCGTCTGCGTGGTGTTCTTGAGCTCAATCCAGAGAGAATCACAGCTTGCGCCCCAGTCTACTATCTCGGGTAGCGGTAGCTCGCTACCAGCGTCTGAGCGGAAAGATCTCACCCAAGGCACAGACACGAACCGGGTTACTGGGCGCTTAGACAGCGTGAAGGTATAGGTGGTGGTCGCCCCCGCCTCTAGTCTCCCGCTCGCAGAGAGAACGGAGTCTTGCGCTCCCTCGGTAATGCGGGTGACGAACACCTGCACATGATTTACGGGCTTGTATGTCTGCTCGCCCAGCGCACCTATAAGCTCATCCTCAAGTGTCGCGACGGGCGTGCCATATACGTCCCTGATGACGATAGCGCCGGTCTCGTCCTCATATACGGCCAGCAACAGAGCCTGGCATGCGTCGCCTAAGGCTCTGATCACCTCACATTGGTTATCCACAATGTACCAGTCGATGACATCATCGGATTCTAAAGCTACGGTAGTATTCGCCAGGCCGGACCATGCCAAGAGCTCGCTTATAATCGCACTCCTCTTCTGCCCGCTGAACACGAGGGCTGGGACCAGATGATTATTCGCGAGCGACATCAGCCCGTGGGCGATGATGTCAATAGTATCCAGTCCTGGGCTGACCTCGCTCACCAGATAATAGCCCTGGGGTAGCAGCTCGTTCCCATAACCCATCTTCACCTGCACTAGCTGATGGGGCTTTGGGATCCACTGGCAATCGCGGGATAACGTCAGGCGCAGCTCGTTCAGGCCCACACCTGGTAGAGCGGGCGCTAGGGCTTGCTGGGTCCCTGAGCTTTTAATTATGCGGGCATCCAGAACATAGTCCTCTATAGCCAGCCCGGCATCCTCACCGATCTCGTGCACTGCTTCCACTTCTAGGACGCGCCCATAGTCACTAGGTTGCTGCGTCGAGATCGCATAACACGTTATACGAGTAATCTGTTTTATATCGCCCAGGTCATACTCTGCACGTCCGTTCACGAACTGCAAAGGTCCGACCGTTATGTCCTGTGTGCTGCCATATAGGCGGTAAGCCAGGCTACAGTAAGATAGCCCGGGGTATGCGGTTGTGGTAGTGACTCGCAATCGCGAAGCGACGGCATAGGGCGTATAATCCACCTGAACATACGGGAATGGAGACGGCAGGGCTCCCGTGGAGTCGCTCTTCTGCCGCGTCCACCAGCCGGGGTTGTACTTGCTACCCGGTCCGTATGTGGCCCAGCCCTGGTCGGTGTATGTACCCACGTCTGTCACTGCATACCTTTTAGGCTCGCTACTGATCCCTTCAATCACATTAGTCGCAGCAAAAGCCTGGTCACTTACGCCGCTGCCGGGGTAAGTCTCTTTAGTCTCCGACGCCGTTGCAGATATCGACAAGCCTTCCGCGTAAGCGAACCCTGACGACGCCAGGACGCTGACAGCTATCTTCGGCTTAGGATTCGCCCCGGCAAACTCGTCCAAAAAAGCCTGGCTGACCGGCTGCACGGTCAAACCTCCTCGAGTACGACATCTACCTTCCAGAGAGCACGGCCTAATCCGGTAAGTTTCGCCAGGTCATACTTAAATCGCTCCGGCATAAAAACGACCTCTATGGTTTCAACCCCTCCTGTAGACGTCTCGCGTAGTTCGAGTGTATAAGTCCCTCCAGCGAGAACCAGACCACGGAGTGCAGATAGCCCTATACCGCCATCAGGAGCAGTGTCGTATGTCAAATAATCCCAACTAAAGCTAAACCGCCTCTTCCGCGCTCGCTCAACGACAACCAGCTTGCCCGAGACACTTCTTTCCTGGGCCCCCAGAAAGATGTATTCGACGTCGAAACTCCTATCGACGTCGCTCAGATAATAGGTTTGACCGTCACGCGTTAACGTGGCCAAATACGCCATCCGGATCACGCCCCTACTGTGCCATATCGAGCTCTGGGTATATGTTCTGTGATGAGCCGCCTGGCTAAGGCGTCCAGCTCGTGTTTAGTGCCGAAGAACCCCGGTATATGGAAATGGATGTTGTATGTGAATCCTCCTGAAGCCATTACGGCGGCGGGAGCCGCTATCGCGTGCTCTGTTGCCGCTGGAAAATTCGCGAGCCTGAACTCAGCCTCGATACCCCTCAAGGCTTGTCGGTACAGCTGTGGAGCCCACTCGTCAACACCGGGGGATCCCTCCAGCTTTAGCAATCTACGCATGGTGGACGCGAACCTTTCCGCCTCCGCCTTGACGTTCGGTATCCTTGCGTCCAGCTGTTTTCGAATCTCTTCCAGGGCGATGCCGTATTTATTCGCGATTTCCGCGATCTCTCTATCCGACAGCCCAAGGGCCTGGCCAACGGACCTGGCGATCTCCCATGCCGCCTGCTGTGGTAACTCCTTGCTCTGCACCAATCCCCTGACCAGGGCGGCTATCTGCTCGTATCCCTTGCGCCTGATTTCCGGGTCGGCGGACCCGAGCGCCTGCGCAACCGCCCTGCTTATCTGCGCAGCCTGCGCCGGAGGCAAGCCTGCCACCTGAACTAATCCGCTAATATATGCATTGATCGCCTCCTGCCCCGCAGCCACAACCTGCGGGTTGGAGGAACGCAGAGCGTCCGCCACCAGGCCGGGCAGGGGAGCCATCTGGGCAAGGGCGGCGAGAGCCTCCTCCTTGAGCACGCCGCTCACCGCTGCGAGCTCCAGGCGCGCCTGCGCTGCCGCATTTGCCATCTCCCGCAGCTTGGCGGCGGCCTCATCGTTCTTGCCCACGAGGTCAGCTGCGGTGGCGTTCCATACTGTCTGCTGCGCGGTCAGAGCGTCCAGGGCCGCGCGCACGTCCACCAGAGATGCCACTGCGAAATCGGAGGCCAGTTTCTGGTTATGGAAATATTTGGTCATCAGGGCTAGCCGATCGTTGTACTCTTGCGTGCTCATAACCGCGGCCCGGTTGCTCTCCACTATGGTCCGCATCTTCTCTACCCGCTCCGCCAACATCTGGTTGAGTTGCTTCTGCGTCTGCGCCTCCCGCGCTTCGGCTTCCGTCAACTCCTGTTCTGCCTGCTTCAGCCCCGTTAAGGACTTCAGGACTTCGGCTATCTTGTTGCCAATGGCATATCCCGTGATGCCCGCTACGATTCCGCCCCCTATCGCCGCACCAATAGAGCTGGCGGAGGCGGTGATCGGGGCGGTAAGGGCCGCGAGCCCGCCTGTGACTGCAGCTCCCGTAGCCGCAGTTCCCGCGGCGGCAGCCGTGCCCAGACCCATGAGAGATGAGGCGAGGGTCATGATGGATTGCACGAGAGACGAGATGCCGGAGGCCACCTCGGCCGCGATGAGAGCGTAGACGAAGCCCTGGATCAGCCCCAGTTTGTCGGCTATCTCGATGAGGGGAGTAATGGCTTTGAGGGCGATGTCGAGGAGGGGGATAGCGATCCGGAGGAGGCGGTCGAGGAGGTCGACGAACTCCGATCCCACCGCCTGGACGATCCTGGCAATGGAGTCCACGACCCCAGAATTAACCAGCGCCTCTGCGGCCCGGGAGAGGACGTCGGCAAGGCGCCCGATGAGGTCGACGAATACGGGCGTGAGGGCCTCGACCAGCTGGCCAAAGACTTCGACCAGCGGAGAGGCGGCCTCGAAGACCCGCATGATCACCGGCGCCAACTCGGCGAAGGAGGTGCCGATGGTCTGGAGGATCCCACGGAATTGCTCCCCCTCGAGGAAAGCGGTGACCTGCTCCAGGGCGGGTTTGAATATCGGGAGGAGGTCTTTGCCAGCATCGGCTAGGGCCTTGGTCATCGCATCCTTCATGTTGGAACACATGCCCTCCCAGGTGGTGGACATGCGCTCCATCGCCCCTCCATACCGCTCGTTCCAGATGGCGGTAAGGGTAGAGGCGATCATCTCCCGGTTGTTCTTGTTGACGACCGCTCGCTGCTGTTTACCGGACTTGTCGACGTATTCGAAAGCAACCTTCGCTCCGTCGACGGAGGCCCGGATGCCGAACTCCTTGAGGCGCTCGAATTCCCCCGTGGTGGCGTCGGCAAGGGCCTCCACCGCGGCCATCACGTCCTTACCCAGGGCCGCGGAGGTGTCGCCGAGCACGCTCAAATACTTTTCAGCGGAGAAGCCGTAGGCCTCCAGTTTAGTGGCCGCCTCCATGAGGCCGGGGAGCTCAAAGGGGGTCTTGGCGGCGAAGTCCCGCAGCCATGCGAGCTTCTGGCGGGCAGTCTCCGCGGAGCCGGCGACCGTCTCCAGCACGGCCGCATAACGCTCCACCTGCCCGGCTCCCGAGAGCATCTTTGCGCCCACGGCCACGGAGGCAGTCCCGACCGCGGCCACGGTGGCGGCGGCGACCTTGAAGCCCTTACGGATGACGTCCCCAACGCCGGAGAAGCCCTTCTTCAGGGCGTCGGCCTGGGCATCGAGCCGCTTCAGCGTTTCGACGGCTTGCTGGGCTTCGGCCTTTATGCGTATCAGTATCTCTTCACCGCGAGACATAGGTCACTTCCTCTGGTAGAATTTGTTGACCGCAGACACGAGGTAGTCGTAATGCGACAAAGGGAGCTCCAGTATCTCCGTATAAGGAGTATGAGACGCCAGGGAGAGGAGGGCCGCCTCTACGAAGTGGTCTCGCCAGCGGTCACCTTCGGGAGGGTGGTCTTGATGAGTTCCTTCCCTCCCTCGGAACCGAAAAAAGCGGCCATGTACTCCGCGAAGAGCTCAGGGAGCTTGCGGAGAGCCTTACCGCGCGGCCCAGCGGCGGCCTCCAGGATTTTCCATACATCCTCGAGGGCCACCTCAGCGGGGTCTTGCAGTTTGGCATTGGTCCAGGTCGCATATATCTTTTCGACGACCTTTTCCAGGGCCTCGCCGCTCTGGTAGGGGTTGGCAAGATCCGCGGCGCACTCGTAGAGCTCCGGCCACTCCTTGACCTTGGCTTCTCGGACGTCAACCGATCCGTAGGAGAGTTCGACAGATTTCACGGCTACCTCTTATTAGGAGGGGATGAACCGCTGCTTGTAACCCATCACCTTGGGCAGAGCCTGCCCCAGCTCATCCTTGTCCGTGGGGAGCGCTGTGCCCTCGAACTCCAGCGAGCTTGGCTCGCCGTAGGATTGCCCGGTCACCTTGGCGAATCCTTGCACCTTGTAAATGGTGGTCACAAGGGTCCCAAACTCCCCGTCGCTGCGCCTCTTGGCCATCTGGGTCAGGCGGAAGCAGAGGTTGCGGGGATAGAGCGTGGTGGCGGTCATGCCGGGGATACTCTCCCCTCCATCCGTTTCCGACGTGGCGGTCTCTCCGGTCAGGATTTCGAGCACGTCGAAGTCTATGATGTTCGCCTTCCACTTGAGCTCGCCCTTCTGGGCGTGGCGCCAGGTAGCCACGATGGTGTCGTCGCCCTTGACCTCCACGGTCTCCGCGGTCTCCTCGAAGGAGGCGTTTTCCACACCGGGAATCTGCCTCCAGGCGGAGGTGCTGCTATCGTACACCTCCAGCTTCTGCAGTCCGAACACGTCATAGTTCGCCATGGTTTCACCTCCCAATGTTTTCCATCTCAGGGACGGTCACCGTGATCTCACACCAGTTGCCTGGATTGTAATCCACACGTATGCGCGTCACCTCAGGGATACCTGCCAGCCCCTCCATCACCTCCTCGACCCGAGCCACGAAGTCAACAACCGACTCCGAGAGGGGCGAATGCACCTCGATTGCCACCTCGTGTTCCGCTCGCCGTAGGTCATAGGTCATCTGCGTATTCGAGGCTCGTGGATAGATGCAGACACCTGCGAACCCCTCAGTGACCGGGGGCTTGAGGCCGAGGATGACCTTTCCCCAGCTCACTCGCCCACTCAGCTCCTGGTATATGGCAGCAATGGTCGTCGAGAGCATCCAATCACCCCCTCAGGCGGCGCAGCACGCGCTTCACTGCGGGCTCGGCATAGTTACCCTGCGGATTCTTCCGTGCTCCGGGGCTGTGGTGGAACACCTTGCGCCCGCCGGGCAGCTGGGTAAACCACACGTGCGGGCGGAACCCGTAGTTGTAGAGCCGGGCGATGAAGGAGGTGGAGTATATATCTATCTCCTCCCCCGGATCGACCTTGGCCCCGAAGGAACCCGCCAGCCTGCCCGTGCGACGCGGGGCTGCGCGCCGCACCTCCTGCAGCATCTCGTAGGCCACGGCATTGGAGAGCAGCCTCTCCTGCAGGTCGCGCAGGTCCTTCTGTAGGTCCATGCGTTTCTGTACCTCAATCGCGAAGTTCACAGCGCAACTCTCCTACGCCGCAGGGTACGAATGAGCGCATCCAGCTCCTTGACCCCCGTCGGATGGGAGGGGTCGGTGGAACGGTAGGACATGGACACGCCGGAATAGGAGATGGAAGCGATGTCCGGCAGGTATTCGCGCCGCCACCCCTCGGCGAAGTAGCGGCAAGTCATGAGGAGCAGCTGGTCTATCGTCTCCTCCGGGGCCGCAAGGCCGCAGGTAGCGTCAACCGCAACCGTGGACCCGGCAGGATAGATGACGTCGAGGGTAAGGGTCTCCCCCGATGGAGTACGCTTCCAGCCAGGGGTCACCTCGACGTCTTCGGTGATGACGGTCACCGAGCTGACGGTGAGGAAAGGCCCCTCATCCGGGGCACTAATTATATTAGTATCGGTCTCGAGGACGAAGTAGTGGGTCTTGGGCTGTGGATCGATGCGTGCCCCGATGACGGAGGAGAGGAACTCCTTCGAGATAGCCAGCAGCTCCTCGGCATACGCCTCGTCGATCTCCAGGCGTTGGGCTATCTCTGTCGCGGTGATCATACGTCACCTCCGGGTTTAGGTGCCGGGGCGAGGCCGGAAAGGCCCCGCCCCACTTTAGCTAAAAGCGGCACCAATCACCGCCTTACGGCGTGGTGCCAGTCACCGCACCCACAAACGCCTCGGAGACCACGACGACGCCGTCAGTGCGGGTATGGAACTTGTACCCGATTTTTCCAACCCAGGCATACAGCTCCTTGAGGACCTGGAGCTCCATCCCCTCGCGGTCCAGGATGAGGAACTCGCTGAAGTCCCCCAGGACAAGGACCACGGACGACTGGGCGTTGGCTGCGGGCATGTATGCGGAGATGGCCACAGGGCGCCCCGCCAGCTTAGGAGCCGGACCGGACACGAAGTCCAGCAGGTAGTAATCCCCAGTCTGCTTGGCGTTGGCGAGCAGGGCCGCATACACCGACTGGCTCATGAGCCAGGTGGCGTTCTCCAGGTACGCGGCATCTAGGGACCCCACCATCTCACGCACGATGTCGATGGGGATGGTGCCTGGGGTGAGTGGGCTGTCATTATTCACGACAGTCACATCGAGCAGAAGGCCACGAGGCTCGCCCGTCCCGGTCCCGTTGATGAACTTCTTGTCTTCCGCGCGGGCCAGGAACTTGGCGATGCGCGAAGCCACCAGCTCCTCAATGTTGAACGCGGCATCCTGGATGATTTCCTCCGTAGCGGTGGTGATCCCACCGAACTTGTGGGCACGCAGCACCTTCTGCCCGAAGGCCAGATCGAGCAGAGGATAGTCCGCTCCCTCCGCTATGACCTGCGCCTCGGCGGTGGAGGCATCGATGGGAACCGGCGTCTCCTTGTTGGTGGTGGACTGGACGGTGGCCAGCTTCCGGATGACGGAGAGCTTTTCCTTCTTCTCCACGATGGTGCGGTAGAATCCCTGCGGCACCAGGTAGCCACCCTCAGAACCCACACCGGTGTGCAGGGACCGGGTCTCGCCGCGCAAGTAGGAGCGGAACTCAGCCATCTCGTCCTGCCCGCCCATGCGGGTAATGCCGGGCTCCGGCCTTTCCTCCGGTATCTCCGCAGCCAGAGCCTGGCGCGCCTCAAGCAGCTCGGCCTCAGTGAGGTCGCGCCCCTCCTGCAGGGCTCCGAGGATCCTTTCCAATATCTCCTTCATCTCGTTCACCTCCTACAGTCGTCTTAGGATCTCGGACAGCAACTCGGCCAGCCGCGTCAGGCCCCTGCCCTCAGCGGATTTGGCCGCCTCTCGCTTCGCCTCCTCCCCCTGGAAGAGGTCAGCGAGGTATCGATACGCCCGGTAGAGGACGTCCATGTCCTCATCCGTGGCGAACCCAGCCATGCTGCGACGCAGTGCCAGCTCCTCCCGAGGAGAGAACAGGCCCCGCGATATAGACACACGTGTGGCGTCGTAGGCGGGCATGGAGACAGGCCCCACTTCCCACAACTCCATGTCCACGATGTGGCGGACGTCCCCCTCCCATATCTCCTTGGTGGGGAGGAACATGAAGGAGGCACCCCACACGTAACCCCCTGCCACCAGGTCGGCCACCTTCCGCCCATCAATGGTGGGCGGGAGGACACACCTCCAATTGACCCCCGTATCGGTCTCACTCAACTCAAGGGTTTTGTTCCCAACAAAGCCGAGCAACTCCGATGGATTGTGGTTAAAGGTGCAGATGATCATCTCGTTCTTGACGGCCTCAGCTGCAGCGCCTCGGTCGATGACCTCTCTGAACCCCATGGCGTCGGAGACGGGGGTGTCGTAAGGGATACCGGGGGTGGCCTCGATGATGCCGGGGCTGTCCTGCTCGCCGCCCTGGCGCAGTTCAGGCCTGCCCCGGACCGCGCGCCACTCGGCGTAGGGGATCTCCACTCCCCTCTTCAGAGGCGCGGGCTCGACATCGGCGTCCTCCAGGTGAGACGCGAGGTGCTCCCAGACCCCTTCGCGATCGGAGTCCGGGATGTCAGCGCCTCCACGCGCTCCGTTGAGGGCGGCGATGCCCGCCTGACATCCCCTGATTACCGCAGGGCCAGGCTCGCCATCTCCGGAAACCTTGTGATGAGGGAACTTGTAGGCGGTCTTAGTGGTGGGGTCTGCATCCGGATCCTGCCAGGCGAACATACGGCGATAATACGCCTCGTCCTCTCCGGGGCGCAGACGGGCCACCTCCTCGTTCGCGTCCCATTCTGCTTCGATAACCTCGGTTTTATGCGGTTTTATAGCTGGCAAGACAATCACCTCCTAATCGAACACTGCCATGATTTGGCAGGTGCATCCCTCAGTTATAGGCGGCGTGGTCACGTTCCATCCCGGGTTAAACTCGCGCCCGTCCTTGAGCCGCAGCTGGTCGCTGACGGAGAGGAAGGGGTTCCCCTCGCACCGGAACGATGGCTGCAACACCTTCCCGTCCAACAGCTCGCAGGGCGAGAGATTGTCCAGGTGGACCCACTGGAAGGGCAGGCCGTGGTAATGGTACTCCGCCTTGCTCACCAGGCCAGAAATACGCACAGCCTCCCAGGCAGCAAGCTGCGGGGCCACCTCCGCTATCCACCCCTGCACCGCCTTGCGCGCCTCTGCTTCCTCCAGACCGTCGAGGACGATGCCGTGCAGGGCGGAGGCGTTACGCTTGAGCAGGCGGTCAGCCACTCGCTCCGCATGGACGTCGATGCAGTCCTGCACGCGGGGAGTAATGCCCGCAAAGCCCTGTACCTCCGCAGCCACCAGGGCCTGCACGGCCTCCGCTTCGGCGATCATGACATCGCGCAGGCCGGAGACGACATAATCTCTGTGGCGCGGCTGGTAGTCGTTCAAGTACCAGTCGTACAGCTCGTTGGACACCCCGAGCTTTGCCATCTTCTGGATGACGTCATTGGTCTCCCGACGCAGGATGCGCCCCAGCTCCGCCTCGAATTGCTTTCGATAGGAGAGGGCCACGCGCTGCTTGATGCGCGCGGCCTCCACCACATCGTGGCGGGAGCGGCGCAAAAACAGGCCGCGAGTCTGCACCGCTCGCTTCGAGCGCGGGGCCTCCTCTCCTGACGGCGCTGGTTGTGCGGAAGCATCCTCCCCAGGACGGTAGATGAGCATGTTCGCGGGAATCATGACCTTATCGCCGAAGTCGCCGTAGGAGGGGAGGTTCTCCCGCTGGCGCACCTCGTTGTGGGTCATGAAGCCCCACTGTAATCCGGTAGCGTAAGCACGGTAGCGGGCCTCTGTGTTGGTCTGCAGGAGAGCATTGTAGTTGGGCTCGATGTAATGCCTCCCTGGCGTGAGCAGCTTCGCCTCCAGCTCCTCCACCAGGCTGGTCATCCAAGGAGAGATGCTGTCAGCGATATAGATGCTGGACATCAGCTCCAGGGAGTTATAGTTCAGGTTCTGGTAGATACCCAACTTCCAAAGGGGGAGACGCAACAGGCGGGCTACCTCCTCCACGGTGAATGTGAGCAGGGCGAGCAGCTTCTGCTCGTCCAGTTCCATGGACAGCCTGGTCAGATCCCAGTCGCGCGGGAGGACGGCGACATTGAACCAGTTATGACTCCCCTTGAACTGCTGGAACTTGGCCTTTATCTGCTCCGCCTCCTCCTGTGTAGGGTCAAAAGGCAGCTTGACCACCATGCCAGGGGAGGCGCCGGACTGGAAATATCCGGTGAGGAACTTGGTCACCCGTTCCTGCAGGTTGGCTACATGGAGGAGGTAATCGGCCAGAGGGTATCCTATCCTCCCGTTGTATCCATATCCTGGGACGTGGATGATGTCTCTGGCCTGATAGGTGCGAGACCCTCCGCCGCTTTGGCTGCTCGAGACAGTATATAGCAGGGTATCGCCATTCACCGAGACGGCTACCCTCGTTGGGTCCACCACCCACAACTCGGCAGCCACTCCCCCGCTACGCCTGATGACCGCGTATCCATTCCCATACCAGATAGCTGCAGACCACAACTGATAGAAGAACCGGTACCCAGAATGCATGGGATTAGGGCGCTTGAGCAGATCCTGCACAGGGTGCCCGGTCGCTTTGACCCTCCCGCCATCGTCCCGCCGCTCGTAGAGGTCGAGCGGCACCCGGGCAAGATCCTGACACAGCACGTTCACGGCCGCGAGGACGGTGGACAACTTTTGAATGTTGGCGTCCGCGCCTCCCAGGCCGAGGAAATATGCTCCTATCCTGTGGTCCAGCGCACGCTTTTCTCTTTTCTTGCCGAAAAACGCCATGGGTCAATGCCCTCTGTTACTGGTTGAGCGGGGATGGGAACAGGTAACCTATTGCCGCGCCCAGTGCGGCTGTGAGAATAGGGACCCCAACATCAACGGGAATGGTCCCCAAACCCATGAGGACGATCACCGCAGCGAGCGCCGCGATGATGACGGCGAATGCCATGACCTCTTTGCTCATCCAAGATCACCTCCTAAAACAGATGGAAACCCTGTATCCCCCCGCCCCTGCGCGCATCAGGCATCTTCTGTCGCAGAAATAAGGCATTGATCAACGCAGTGGCCCCGTCGATAGGGGCTCCACTTTTGTGATCCGGATAGAGGAGCCCGTCGCTTCCGACCTTCACCCTCATGTTGGCGAGGTGGCGCAGGAGCAGGGGATTGCGTACCCTGATCCTCTTAGTCTGGAACAGCTTCCCCAGCTCAGAGATGGCCGGGGAGATGACCTTGCGGCTCTGGCGCACCTCCACCATCTGCACTTGCCGTTCCATCTTCTGGGCCAGGTGAAAGGCACACCAGGGGTCGTATCCCACCCCGACCACCCGATAGGGTGAGAGCAGCTTCTCGAACCTCATCATCAGGTCGTCGAAGTCAAATACATCCCCGCGGGGCAAGGTGATCCACCCTTTGCGCTCCATATCAAGGTAGTCCGTGCGGTGCTCGCGGCTCATCTCCTCCGCCCTACCCCGGGGGAGGAAGAACTGCGCGTCCACCTCCAGCCTCCCCTGCTCCGCCTCGCGGAACCAGACCAGGGCCGTGAGGTCGGTGGTCAGTGAAAGGTCCAGCCCCGCCCAGACCGTAGAGCCCGGCGGTATCTCCTTACCGCCCGCGGCCTGCGAGAGCAGGGAGGGTGCGATGAACGCCTCGCTGGACTGCACCCACTCGCAGAGATAGTAGCGACGGAACTTCTCCTCCTCGGAGCGGATACCACGAGCCTTGGCGGCCTCGTCAGAGAGGAACTCCTCGGTAACCGTCTCTCCCAGAGAGGGGTTGAGTTTGCGCCACACCGCAGGGTCATCCCAGCGGTCCTCGGGATCAGGTGAATAGATGAGAGGCAGGAACCGCCTGTCCTCCACGGCCCCCTCAAGGACCTGCAGGCCATACTCATGCAGCCTGCGGCAGATGCTGTCCTGCCCGCCTGCGCCAGCGGTGGTGATGGCAAACACGATAGGGCGCTCCCTCGCCCCCACTGCGGAGGTCAACACGTCCCAGACCCCGGACGTCCTGTGGGCGTGCAGCTCGTCGATGATCACCCCGTGAGGCGAGAGGCCGTCCAGGGTGTCCTCATCCGACGCCAGCGGCTGGAAGAAACTCGACGTCCTGGGGAAGGAGAGGGACGTCTTGAAGAACTCCAGCTCCGGCGCCCAGGGGGAGCGGCGCACCATCTCCACTGCGGACTGCCACACTATGCGCGCCTGGTCCTTCTTGGTCGCGGCGGCATAGACCTCCGCCCCCTCTATCCCGTCGGCGAGGAGGAGGTAGAGCGCCACGACAGCAGCGAAGGAGGTCTTGCCGTTCTTGCGCGGCACCTCCACGTACACCTGCCGGTATCGCCGGGAGCCGTCAGTATCACGCCACCCAAAAAGCATGGAGGCGAGGAACTCCTGCCATGGGAGGAGGCGGAAGGGCTCTCCGGCCCAACGGTCCTTCCACTGCACGAGGGACCCGGCGAAGCGCGTGAACCTGCGCACGGCGGCAGTGTCATAGAGGTCTGGATGCGTGTCAAGGTCCTGTAAGTGCTTCTCAGCGAGAAGCTTTACCGCCCGAGGGGCGAGAATCTTCCCCTCGGCGATCGCCTTTGCGTACTTGCTGCCGCGGTCCATCCGCGGCGAAGTCTTCTTCTTCGTCGTCTTCTTCGTGGTCGCCATTCAGCAAGGCCTCCAGGGTGGCGAGCCTGTCTTCCTCCGGGCGCGCATAGCCGCGGGCCGCAGGAGCGAGACCGAGAGTCTTGGCCAGGGCGTGGAACTCCTTGAGTGTCGAGAGGTAGAGGAGGGCCGCAGGGCTGCGCTTGGGAGCGCCGCCCTTAGAATCTCGGATGATGGGGTCCTCAGTCATCACCTCTTGCTCCAGCCTGGCAAGGAACACGGATAGGGCGCAGTACCTGGCGACCGCATCCCGGTCGGCCTCGGTGAAGAGGCCGAGCCTCCGCAGGCGCCGCCAGACGGCCTGGGCCGGCTTACTCATGCCAGCCGGAGCAGCGCCGAGAGGACGATGCGGTTGTTTGCTTGCGTCTCTGTCGGGCCTGTAGGTCCCGGCAGCGCGTTTTTCCGTGGGTGGTTTCTTCCGGGCCATGTTTGATTACAGACCGTCGGCACGTACGCGGAGCTCCCCGCCCGGTGATGGGCGTGCCGAAGCCAGATTTTTCCACCCCCCTATCCCCGAACGATGTGCTTCCGCGTGGCAATGTCTACACAGTGTAACCAGATTTTCCCAGTTATGCGTCCCGTGGGGGAGGGGGATAC
>JABLXJ010000024.1 GCA_013178125.1 Bacillota bacterium
TGGGCATATACGCCTTCATCGGGAAATACAATGTGCAGTGGCAGTATCTCTGCGCGGCCTCGCTCGTTGCAGTGGTCCCGGTATTCATACTGTTCCTGTATATAGAGAAATACCTCGTCAGCGGGCTGACAGCGGGGGCGGTGAAGTAGTAATGCCCAGGTTGATGTGTTTATGGCTTTCTATGTGGCTTCACATCATGGACTGAACTATAATCTTCTGAAGAGAGGTCATTGATGAGGAGGGTTTTACAATGCGCGTTGTGATCATTGGCGGGAGCGGCCACGTTGGCACCTACCTGGTGCCTCGCCTGGTGGAATCCGGGCACGAGGTCATCGTCATAAGCCGCGGCCAGCGAGAGCCTTACCGGTCCCACGCTGCCTGGAAGGCGGTGCAGCAGGTGGTGATGGACCGCACAGCGGAAGAAGCGGCGGGCGCCTTCGGGGAGCGGGTGAACAGCCTGAAGCCGGACGTGGTCATTGATATGGTCTGCTTCACGCTGGAGAGCGCCCGGCACCTGGTGGAGGCGCTACGGGGAAGGGTGCAGCACTTCTTACATTGTGGCACTATCTGGGTATACGGCCCCAGCGGCGAGGTGCCCTCCACCGAGGATCAACCCCGCCATCCCTTTGGCGATTATGGCGTTCAGAAGGCGGCGATCGAAGCATACCTCCTGAACGAAGCCCGGCGCAACGGTTTCCCCGCGACCGTTTTGCATCCAGGTCATATCGTGGGGCCGGGCTGGGCGCCTGTTAACCCGGCCGGCAACTTTAACCCGCGGGTTTTCGCACAGCTGGCACGGGGTGAGGAGCTGGCATTGCCCAACCTGGGCATGGAAACAGTGCATCATGTGCATGCCGACGATGTAGCCCAGGCCTTTATGAAGGCGCTGGCCAACTGGAATAGCGCGGTTGGCGAGAGTTTTAATATAGTCTCGCCGGCGGCGCTGACCCTGCGAGGGTACGCTGAAGCGGTGGCATCCTGGTTCGGCCAGCCGGCCCATCTCCGCTTCATGCCCTGGGAGGAATGGCGCACCACCGTCTCCGAGCGAGAGGCGGCCGACACCTGGGATCACATTGCCCATAGCCCCAATTGTAGTATTGCCAAAGCCCGGCGCTTTCTGGATTACCAGCCCCGCTACAGCTCGCTGCAGGCCGTCTACGAGGCGGTGTGCTGGTTGATCGAGCACGGCGTCATTGATGGTTGAAGAAGAGGGCATGGAATCTGAACCCCCACGGCTAAAGGGGCTTGCGGCCGCCAGGACTATTGGTCAGGGTGTCGGGTTTGGTCAGAGTATGGAATGTATATAAAGCCGGTGTATATATGGTACAAATGTAAATGAAGATGAAGATGCTTAGATATTTTAGGAAGGGCTAATACTAAAGCGGGACACAGGTTGATCCCCTGCATTCAGAGCACGGGAAAACCCTTGCGCACCTGCACCTATAAGTCTAGATGGGAGCGGGTTTGGAGGCCGTAACTCTAGTGGGGATATGGAGCAGGAAATCCGCAGAAGCTACCCTCAAGGATGGCGCATATAAGAAGACGAAGTTAAAACGCAACCTGGGGGCTGTTGATTTGACGGCCCTGGGCATAGGCGCTATAATCGGGACGGGGATATTTGTTCTGACAGGAGTCGCAGCCGCCCGGTACGCGGGTCCCGCGGTGGTCCTATCTTTCATAGTATCCGGGATCGCAAGCGGCTTAGCGGCACTGAGCTATGCGGAGCTAGCCTCCATGGTGCCGGTGGCCGGCAGCGCATATACATATTCTTACGTCGCTCTTGGTGAGATCATTGCCTGGATCATTGGCTGGGATCTTATCCTGGAGTACGCGGTTTCGGCCGGAGCAGTGGCGATAGGCTGGTCAGGCTATTTCACTGATCTCTTGAAGGCTATAGGAATAGTCCTGCCCCGGTGGGCCACGTCGTCTCCTCTGATGGGAGGGGTAATCAACCTGCCCGCTGGATTGATAACCGCCATCATAACGTCGCTCCTTGTTTTTAGCACACGGGAAAGCTCCCATGCAAATAAGTTCATTGTGGCGATAAAGCTCCTCGCAGTTCTATTGTTCATAGGGATCGGGGCCTTTCACGTCAAGCCATCCAATTGGGTGCCCTTCGCTCCCAATGGCTGGTCCGGCATCATGACTGGCTCCGCCATTGTATTCTTCGCATATATAGGATTTGACGCAGTTTCAACCGCAGCCGAAGAGGTAAGAAACCCTCAAAGAGACCTTCCCACCGGCATCATCGCTTCCCTTGGCATCTCAACTATTCTCTACATAATAGTAGCAGGACTCCTTACCGGCATGGTAAGCTTCAAAAGGCTTGATACCCCTGCCCCTGTTGCCTTTGCCCTCCTCGAGGTAGGAGTCCCATGGGGCGCTGCAGCTATTTCAGTGGGCGCGCTGGCCGGTCTGACCAGCGTATTGCTTGTAACCATCTTCGCCCAGAGCCGCATATTCTTTGCGATGTCAAGAGACGGCCTCCTGCCTCATGTCTTTTCAAGAGTGCATGCTAAATTTGGTACTCCTTATATAATAACCATTGTAACGGGCACGGTGGTGGCCCTGATAGGGATGGTTTTACCGATTGGGATGGTTGCTGAACTGGCAAATATCGGCACGCTCACGGCCTTCATTTTAGTCTCGATAGGGATAATGATCCTACGGAAGACCCAGCCGAACCTTCGGAGGCCATTCAAGACGCCGCTCGTGCCCTTCACCCCCATTCTCACCATCGTTTTCTGTGCCTACCTCATAGTAAGCCTTCCCCGGGTAACCTGGATCCGGTTTGTAGTCTGGCTTGCCACTGGGTTCATGGTCTACTTTTTCTATGGGCGCCATCGCTCTATCGCGTCCCGGGAGGGGTGCTCTTAAAGAGAGTGCGTGAGCCCAGGGGGCTCCCCGGAATTTTTGGGAAAGAGTTTTTTAGTATTTTTGCATTTGGCCTGCATTTGGCCTGTTGACTTCCGCAATGCCTCGTGATAATATTATTAACAAAATTGCATATCACAGGAAAGCTCTTATCCAGAGTGGCTGAGGGACTGGCCCAATGACGCCCGGCAACCGGCGGCGGGTATCCGCTTGCGCGGTGCCAATTCCTGCAGGGTGTGCGCGTTACGCACCAAGCGCTGTGCTATGTGCTGGCTACAGACGCACGGGGACGTGTGAACGCGAGCCCTGAGAGATGAGAGGGGGAATGTCTGGTGCCTCTTCTCAATGCGAAGAGGCTATTTTATTTAGGTTGGTGCGGCGAGCCATGCGAGTACCATATACCAATTGAGTAAATTGGGAGAGCATTAACCGGATGGAGGCGCGATTTATGGGATTTAGGAGGACCTACGAAGAAATCAACGAGAAAATCAAGACGGGAAGGGTCGTCGTGGTAACCGCCGAGGAGATAATTCCCATGGTTGAGGAGAAGGGGGTCGAGGCGGTAGCTAGGGAGGTCGACGTTGTGACCACGGCCACCTTTGGGCCGATGTGCTCGACAGGCGCATTCCTGAATTTCGGGCATTCCGACCCGCCCATAAAGATGACCAGGGTCTGGCTGAACGATGTCCCCGCCTACACAGGGGTCGCAGCTGTTGACGCATATATAGGCGCGACTGAGCTTTCAGAATCGGCTGGTTTCGAGTATGGGGGCGCTCACGTCATTGAGGACCTCATATCCGGCAAGCCGGTTAAGCTGAAGGCCACGGCTTACGGGACGGACTGTTACCCGCGAAGGGAGATCGAGACATACATAACCAGGGATACGATAAACCAGGCTTACCTATTCAACCCGCGAAACGCTTATCAGAATTACTCAGTCGCGGTGAATTCCTCGGATAGGATCATCTACACCTACATGGGAACCCTGCTGCCCAAGCTTGGCAATGCGACTTACTGCAGCGCGGGGCAGCTGAGCCCGCTGCTGAACGACCCTTACTACAGGACCATCGGCATCGGGACGAGGATATTCCTCGGGGGGACTCAGGGTTATGTGGCTTGGGAGGGCACCCAGCACAGCCCATCCGTCTCGCGAACCGAGAAGGGCATCCCGATTGGCGGCGCCGGTACGCTAGCGCTGATAGGGGACCTCAAGCAGATGGACAGGAGGTTCATACGCGCGGCGGTATTCCATAAATACGGTGTCAGCATGTATGTAGGCGTCGGTATACCCATACCGATCCTGGACGAGGAAATGGTCCAGTTTGTATCAGTGAAAGATGAGGATATACATGCTCCTATCGTCGATTATGGCGTCGGAAGGCGGTCGAAGCCGACATACGGCACCGCAAACTACAAGGAGCTGAGAAGCGGTAAGATAACCATAAACGGCAAGGTGGTGCCCACGGCCCCGCTATCCAGCCTCGCCAAGGCCCGTGAGATAGCGGAGACGCTCAAGACCTGGATTCGCGAGGGCAAGTTCTTTGTGCAGCGGCCCGTGCAATCCCTGCCGGCGGAGCAACTGACTAAGCCCCTCGAGATCAGGCAGATGAATGAGTTTAAATGAGTTTAAAGTCGAAGAACAGGGTTCATAGGGCCGAAGGGACCGAACCAGACAATATCGAACCAGACAATATTGAGATTGAGTGGGTGATGAAACTATGGCTAAGAGGAGAATAGTCTTGACGTTCCCACCATCGATGGTCGAGAAGCCCCTTACTTACAGGCTTGTCAAGGATTTTGACCTGGCAATCAATATATTGTATGCAAGGATAGTCCCGAGGGAATCCGGCCGGCTTGTTATAGAGCTCTCGAATAGCTCCGAGGAGAACATCAACGCCGGAATACGCTTCCTTGAAGAACAGGGTGTAAGTGTAGAGCCACTAAGCAAGGAGATTCGTTGGGATGAGAAGGAATGCATCAACTGCGGCGCCTGCACGGCCGTATGCCATTCGGATGCGCTCTACATGAATCCTGAGACGTGGAAGCTGGAATTCGACAAGGATAAGTGCATCGTATGCGAGATGTGCGTGCCCGCGTGTCCACTGAGGATTATAAGTGTAACATTTTGAGCGGGGTGATCACGGGGTGTATACCGGGCTCTACGCCGAACGCACATATCGAAACCTGGTAAAGGGCGACGATCTCAAGGGGTTCACCGTCGCCGTCGCCGAGACGGATCTTTTAATCAGGGCGGGTTCGGATCTCCGCGATCTGGCCCTGCAGGCCGTAATAGAGTGCCGGGCCGACCTCGAGAGCTACATCGCGCGCGACCCGGCCTTCAGGACCACCCTGGCGCCTCACCGGCTGCTCCCCGGCGCGCCGGACATAGCCGTGACAATGGCCAGGGCCGCCAGGCTCGCAGGCGTGGGACCGATGGCGGCTGTTGCGGGCGCCATAGCTGAATGGGTCGGCAGGAGGCTGCTCGAATGCTCTGATGAGGCCCGCGGCGAGGTTATTGTCGAGAACGGTGGGGATATCTTCATGGCATCGAAGCGGGATCGCCGGGTGGGGATATTCGCCGGCGATTCCCCATTCACCAATAGAATCGCCATCGAAATTCCCCCGTCGGATATGCCCGTGGGCATTTGTACGTCCGCAGGGACGGTTGGGCACTCGCTGAGCCTGGGAAGGGCCGATGCCGCCGTCGCGCTCGCCCGCGATGCAGCGCTCGCCGATGCGGCGGCAACGGCTATAGGGAACCTTGTCAGGACGCCGGACGATATAAGCGGCGCCTTGGAGTTTGCCCGGCGCATAGATGGCCTTATGGGGGCGCTTATCATAAAGGGAGATAAGATGGCCGCTTACGGGAAGGTGAAGCTTGTCCCTATATGTGGATAGGATCCCATGCACCCCGATCAGACCATTGGACCATCGCTGGATCTCTTTCAGCTTGACTCAGCGGCCCGCGCTCACGACCCCTGTTGCGACCTCCATCGCGGGCTCGAGTTCAGGCTCTGGCGCTCGCTCGCTCCCGCCCTCGCCGGCGCTCGCGCCCTTGGCGGAACCTTGCCCGCCGCCGATGATGCCGAGCTTCTTGCCCGCGCGCCCCAAGGCATCCAGAGCCCGGTCTATATCTTCATCTGTATGGGAGGCGAGGACGTTTGCCCTGAGCCGGCACGTCTTTGGGGGCACGGCGGGCGGCAATATCGGGCAGATGAATATCCCATCCTCATGGAGCAGCATGGTCAGCTTCAGGGTTTTCTCCTCCTCACCGATTATGATCGGGATCACCGCGCTCTTGGAGTTAAGGGTGTCGTACCCGAGGTCGTGCAGGCCATCCACAAACCTCTTTATATTGGCCCTCAGCTTCGCGATCCTCCATTGCTCCTCCTCTATGACGTCGAGGGCGGCTTTCGCTGCGGCCGTTGCGGCGGGCGGGAGCGCAGCGGAGAATACAAAGCCTCTTGCATTATGGCGGAGGAATGCTATGAAGTCAGCCTTTCCGGCGACGAATCCGCCGACGGCAGGGAGGGTCTTGCTGAGAGAGCCTGTGGTTATATCTATCGCATCATCGGGAAGGCCGAAGTACTCCTTTATGCCGTGGCCGGTCCGCCCCAGGACGCCCAGGGAGTGCGCCTCGTCAACGAGCAGCCATGCATCGTATTTGCGGACGAGCTCCAGGAGCTCGGGCACGGGCGCCACATCGCCGTCCATGCTGTAGACCCCGTCGACGACCACGAGCTTGCCCCTGTAGCGGCCTTCTGCGTCACGGAGAATCCTCTCCAGGTCAGACGGGTCGTTGTGCTGAAACCAGATGAATTCCGCGCCTGAGAGCCTGGCGCCGTCAACCAGGCTCGCGTGGCTCAGCTGGTCGACGATCACGGCGTCCCCTTTCCCAACGAAGGACGAGATCGTCGCCACATTGCCAAGGAAACCGCTGTTATAGGCTATGGCATCCTCCGTCCCCATGAATTCCGCGAGTCTTCGCTCAAGCTCGACATGAAGCTTAGTCGTGCCCGCCAGGATCCTGACTCCGTGGGTGCCCGTCCCGAATTCGCTGGTCGCCGCGTTTGCTGCGGCTTTGATTCCGGGGTGGTCGATGAGGGCAAGGTAGCTATATGACGAGAACATTATCATCTCCCGGCCGCCTATGGTGACCCTGGCGCCGTTCAGCGCGTCAACCTGCTGGAGATAGTAATAGAGGTGGTTTTCTTTGACCTTCCTCAGGCGGCTGGAGAAAGCATCGATCCTTCTTTGGAGAGAGTTCATAATATTTCAAGTCCCCCTCACTGGTTTTTTACTGGTCCATCATGGCCATTACATCCATAGCTTACCATGAGCAATATAGAGATGTCAACAAAATTGTGCACAAAGATGGGCCCGAAAATACCAGAAATCAATCCTAAATACAAGACGAGCTAGCAAGATGCGCCGGCAGTAAGATGCGCTGGTAAGATGCTAAGATGCGCTGGCTGTTGATAAAGCCTTTTTATTATGCTATAATGTGAGCGTGCCTGGGTGCAAGTTCCGCCGATGGCGCAGCGAGCTTGGAGCCAGCGGTGGTATTTATTTGCAGATGAGAGAGTAGCAAGAAAGAGGTGGGCTGGATGAAGAAGGATATACACCCCAAGTTTGAGATTACGACGCTCACATGCGCTTGTGGCGAGAGGTTCGAGGTCGGCTCGACGAAAAAAGACCTCAAGGTGGAGATATGTTCCAAGTGCCATCCCATGTTTACGGGGAAGCAGAGGATAGTCGACACAGGAGGAAGGGTCGAGAGGTTCAAGAGGCGCCACGGGCTATAAGCAAGCAAGAATGGAAGTATATGGTACAGTAGAGTGGAAACATGTGGCAGAGTGGCGCTGCCGGAACCTGTTGCTGGCCGGGGTGAGGATCCATCGGGTTTCTAGCGCTAGTGGACTATTGGACGTTAGATTGGAAATGGACGTTAGATTTGGAAACAGAGCCAGGGTGGCTCTGTTTTTACAACTTGGTGGCTGGCAGGGGGAGCCTAGCAGGGGAGTGGGAGAATTGGGTTCAGATTTTCAATATGGCGGCCAGGCGGTTATCGAGGGCGTTATGATGCGCGGGCAAACCAGTATAGCCATTGCCGTGCGGAGGCAGGATCACGAGATCACCGTGCGGGAGAAGCCGATCGGTTCGTTGACAGCCAGGTGGCCGTTCTTGAGGTGGCCGGTCATCCGCGGCGTGGTCATGCTGGTGGAATCCCTGGTCATCGGGATTCAGGCTTTGATGTTCTCCGCCAACGAGTTTGCAGGCGGCGAAGGCGAGGAGAAGTTAAAACCCTGGGAGCTTACGGGCACGATCGTATTCGCCATGGCGCTTTTCGTCGGCCTGTTTATCGTGCTTCCCAATCTCTTTGCCGTAGCGGTCCAGAAGCTCGTGCATAATGTCGTCGCGGTTAACCTGCTTGAGGGGCTTTTCAGGATATTTATATTTCTCGCATACATTTTTGCTGTGTCGCGGATTAAAGATATTCAAAGGGTCTTTGAGTATCATGGTGCCGAACACAAGACCATTCACACATATGAAGCCGGCGAGGAGCTAACAGTGGAAAACGCCCGGAAGCATAGCACATTACACCCGAGATGTGGCACGAGCTTCCTCCTTATTGTGATGGTGATTATGATTATCGCCTTTTCCCTCATAGGGAGGAGGGCGTTCCTGCCCCGTATAGCCTTGAGGCTCGCCATGCTGCCTGTTGTCGCGGGCCTGTCATATGAGGTAATCAAGGCTACAGGCCGGAAACACGTGGCAAAGTGGGTCCGGTGGGCCATCGCGCCCGGGCTATGGCTGCAGAAGCTTACGACGCGCGAGCCCGACAATGAGCAGCTCGAGGTCGCGATAAAAGCCCTGGAATCCGTGCTAGAGAAGAAGGGTGATGCCTTTGTTGGACCAGCTTGATGCGTTGGAGCAAAAATATGGTGAAATAGAGAAGATGCTGGGCGACCCCGCGGTGCTGGGGGATCAAGAGAAGCTGCAGCATTATGCGAGGGCGCACGCGGACCTGGAGGGGATCGTCGCTAAATACCGGGAGTATAAGACGGTCAAGGACGGGATCCGGGACGTGAAGGATATGCTCGGCGAACGGATCGATGACGAGCTCCGGGAGCTTGCGATCTCCGAGCTCGAGTCGTTGGAGTCCAGGGCAAGACATTTGGAGAAAGAGCTGAGGATCATGCTCCTTCCCAAGGATCCAAGCGATGAAAAGGACGTCATCGTGGAGATACGCGCCGGGGCCGGCGGCGAGGAGGCGGCTCTCTTTGCGGGAGACCTTTTCAGAATGTATGGGCGCTATGCGGAGCGGCATGGCTGGCGCATCGAGATGATGAGCAGCAATCCCACGGACCTCGGCGGCTTCAAGGAAGTGATCTTCACTGTAGAGGGCCGGGGGGCGTATAGCCGGTTGAAATATGAGAGCGGCGTGCATCGCGTCCAGCGCGTTCCTACTACAGAGGCTTCAGGGCGTATCCACACGTCCACTGCGACCGTTGCAGTCCTGCCGGAGGCGGAGGAGGTCGATGTGGAGATCCGGCCCGAGGACTTGCGAATAGATGTATACCGCTCTACGGGCCATGGTGGCCAGAGCGTAAATACAACGGATTCGGCTGTCCGCATCACCCACATACCCACGGGCATCGTCGTTTCCTGCCAGGACGAGAGGTCCCAACACAAAAACAGGGAAAAGGCCATGCGCGTTCTCCGGGCGAGGCTTCTCGACAAGGTCGAGCAGGAGCAGGAGGCCGAGATCGCGCAAGCGAGAAAGTCCCAGGTCGGCACGGGGGACAGGAGCGAGCGAATCCGGACGTATAACTTCCCCCAGAACAGGGTCACGGATCACAGGATCGGCTTTACGACCCATCGCCTCGAAGCCATCCTGGACGGGGACCTCGACGAGGTTATCGATGCGCTCGTTGCAGCCGACCAGGCTGAGAGGCTGAGGAAGATTGGTTAAGCTCGAGTTTGATGGAGCTGGACCGGCTGGTCAGATTAGAGTACAGGATGCCCTGAGGCGCGGCGCTGACTACTTGCGCCCGCGCGGTGTCCCAACCCCCGTCCTGGATGCTGAGGTCCTGCTCGCGTGGGTCCTTGGCGCGAGGCGGGAGGACCTTTACACCCACCCGGAGAGGCTTCTCGCTGGCGACCAACTCAAGATGTTCGACGATGTCCTCGAGGCTAGGGGGTCACGGGTCCCCGTGGCGTATATTCGCGGCAAGAAGGAGTTTATGTCCCTCGAGTTCTATGTCGATAGGAGGGTCTTGATCCCCCGCCCCGAGACCGAGATACTTGTGGAGACTGTAGTCGAGAGACTGAATCAGCGTGCCCACCGACACGATGGCCGGCGCGCTGTTGTGGGAGCGGCCAGCCCTCAGGCTGGGCATGCTACCAGGCTTGCCGGGCATGGTGGGACGGGTCACGGGCGCGGCGTGGGAGGCGCGGAGCCTGCTGGGTGGGATGGTCGCTCGCTCTGGGTTGCTGACATTGGGACGGGAAGCGGGGCCATAGCTATATGCCTGGCGAGGCTTGTGCCGGGTGTGCATGTCTTCGCGAGCGATATCTCCACCGATGCGCTCGCTGTGGCGCGGATTAACGCGGATAAGCACGGCGTGACCGACAGGATTACGTTCATCGAGGGGGATCTGTTTTCCCCCTTTGCTGGTTTCGATGTCGATGGAGCTCGTAGAGGTAGAATCTGTGGAGCTCGTGAATTCGAAGGGAAGTTCGATGCGATAGTCTCCAATCCTCCCTACATCTCGAGCGCTGAGATGCGGACCCTGCAGGATGAGATAACCTATGAGCCGGTGGTCGCCCTCGATGGCGGCGAGGATGGGCTCGATGTTTGCCGGGGCATACTATCCCAGGCCCCGATGCATCTAGCTGAGGGTGGATTCGTTGCGCTCGAGGTTGCGAGCAACAGGGCGGAGGAGGTTCGCGAGATCGCTTTGCGCCGCTTTGAGGAGGTTGAAATCCTCCGCGATTACTCGGGCCGCGAGAGGGTTGCGTTTGCCCGGGGACCGCGCAAGGGACGTTGAGACAAATTGAGGCAAGAAAGTCTGGTAGACAAGAAATGTCCGGCAGCAAGAATACAGAGGTAATACGGGTGGATCCCATCCATCCCGAGCTTGATTTGATCCGTCGAGCAGCCCGCCTCCTGAGGGATGGGGGCCTCGTCGCATTTCCCACAGAGACGGTCTACGGGCTGGGCGCGAACGCGCTCGATGAGGAGGCCGTGAAGGATATCTTCAGGGCCAAGGGGCGACCAGCTGATAACCCGCTCATAGTTCACATTGCGCGCAGGGAGGACCTGCAAGGTGTGGTGTCGGCAGTCCCGCTGGTTGCGGAGCGCCTGATAGATCAGTTCTGGCCCGGGCCGCTTACGCTGATCTTCCCCAGGCACCCCGGCCTGCCCTACGTAACCACTGGGGGGATAGATACCGTGGCGGTGAGGATGCCTGACCACGATATAGCCCTTGGGCTCATAGCGGAGGCAGGCGTCCCGGTCGCCGCCCCGAGCGCAAATACATCCGGGCGACCGAGCCCGACAGCGGCAGAGCACGTCATCGACGACCTCGGCGGCAAGGTGGACCTGATCCTCGACGGTGGGCCGACGGCTGTGGGCGTTGAATCTACAGTGCTGGACATAACCGTAACCCCCCCTGTGATCCTGCGGCCCGGCGGGACGACGCCCGAGGATATCCAGGCGGTCATCGGCGAGGTTATCCTCCCGGGGCTGGGGGCGAGGGAAGCCAGGCACGGGTCGCCGGGCTCGCCGGACCTGGCGCCGGGAATTGCTGAGGACCAGGGCCAGGACCAGGCCCCGAAGGCGCCGGGCATGAAATACCGGCATTATTCGCCGGAGGCGGAGGTCATACTATTCGAGGCCAGGACGCGACCCGGGGCTGGCGAGGGCAGGGTCAGCGGGGATAGGGCCGGCGGGGCGCAGGCCGGGGACGGGGCAATGGGAGCAATGGGGACGATGGTTTCAATGATCTGGTCCGTGGCGACCAGGCTCGCGACCCGGGGTAAGCGAGTCGGCATCATGTGCACGGACGAAACCTGTGGCGCTTACGCTCGCCTCGCGGATAGCGCGCCGATGGGAACAAGGTCGCGGCTGGACATTGTGTCAAGCGGCACGCGGCATGACCTTTCAACCATAGCATCGAGGATATTCGCCCTGCTCAGGCAGTTTGATGATGACGGCGCCGATGTCATCCTCGTTGAAGGCGTCGACGAGCGCGGCCTTGGCTTTGCGGTCATGAACAGGCTGCGAAAGGCAGCTGGCGGCCGGATCATACTGGTTTAGTACCAGCGCGGACACCAACATCGCAGATCATTGCGACCTCATCGCAGTTGGGAAACTTCGGACAGTTGATGCAATCTTTCCAGACTTTCTGCGGGAGCTCGTCCTTTGATGTGAGGCGAAAGCCGCACTTCTCGAAGAACCCGGGCTTATAGGTCAGGGCAAATACGCGGGGGATGCCGAGGCTCCTCGCCTCCTGGAGCAGGAATTCTACGACCGCCTTTCCTACGCCCTGGCCCATTCTATCCTCGTGCACGGCCACGGCCCTTATCTCGGCCAGGTCCCCCCACACAATGTGTAACCCCCCGGTCCCGATTACCTCTCCATTCTCTTCAGCTACGGCAAACTCCCGGAGGTTTTCATAGATGAGCGCGAGCGATCGCGGCAGCATCATGCCGCGTTCGGCGTATACGTTGATCAACCTGTGTATCTTTTTTACATCCTCCATACGTGCCTTTCTCAATTCCAAGAGCCTCAACCCTCTCCCACCGGTGATTATGATATTACGCTATTCTTACACTATTCTCCACCCCTTGAACAGCCATATTATACCACACGGGCAAGCCAGGGGGAATCGTTCCTGATGAACTTTCTCGATAATCTTCTTGGGAGTCTATTGCAACTATAACCCGAGTGTGCTAGTATAATTTGTGAAAAAAGTTACGAAGTATCCAGACCGGGTATGTGAGTGTAATAGGTATGTGGCCGGGTACCAGTCGAGTATTTGGACATATGAAAGCCTGGGGGAGTGTGGGAGGGGAATGCACAACATTTTAGTTTGCGTTGGCAGTTCTTGCCACCTCAAGGGCGCGTACGACGTGATCAAGGCCTTCCAGTCCCTGATCCGGGAGCACGACCTGGCAGGCGAGGTTGAGCTCGGCGCGACATTCTGTCTCGAACACTGCGCCGAAGGCATTACGATCAAGGTCGACGATGAGATCATTACTGGCGTGACGCCAGATCGTGCAGTCGGGGTCTTTGAGGAGAGGATCCTGGGTAGGCAGGGGCCGGGATCGCCTGGGGTGGGCCCTGAGAGTAGGCCCTGAGAGCGGCCGGGGCTCGTTCCCACAGCCCCAGCGCGCTGGCGGGGATTTAGTGGGGATTTGGTGTGGATTTAGTTAGGACTTAGATTCAGGGAATAAGACTGGAAGACCGGGAAGGGGAAGATTGGGGGAGAGGCTTGTGGGAGTGATAACCACGATCGAGGCCAGGTGTAAGGACTGCTATAAATGCGTCCGCTCCTGCCCTGTCAAGGCTATCAGGGTTACTTCGGGACACGCGGAGGTCGTGGATGACAGGTGCATCCTGGATGGCAGGTGCACCAGGATTTGCCCCCAGAAGGCAAAGAAGGTGGAGGGCGGTCTTGATCGAGCCCGGGGCTTGCTGCGCCCCGGGGCAAGGGTGGCCGCGAGCCTGGCGCCATCCTTTGTAGCGGCCTTCCCTGAGGCGCGGCCCGGCCAGGTCGTCGCTGCGCTCCGGCTCCTCGGTTTTTCGTTCATCCAGGAGACGTCGGTGGCTGCTAGATTCGTTGCAGCTGGACACCGCCTGCTGGTGGAGGGCGGCAGAGGCCCCTGGCCCATCATCTCGAGCTCATGCCCGGCGATAGTGAACCTAGTTGAGAAGCATTATCCTGATATGATCCGCCACATCGCCCCGGTGGTCTCACCTATGATAGCGCACGGGAGGTTGCTGAAACGCGCCCTCGGCCCAGATAGTGCCGTGGTATTCATCGGCCCGTGCGTGGCTAAAAAGGGAGAGGCCGTGGATAAGCATGTGAAGGGGGCTATTGACGCGGTCCTGACGTTTGACGAATTGCGGGAGTGGCTATCCAGAGAGGGTCTGGACCCGGGGGCAGCGGAGTCCTGCGGGTTTGATCGTATCCGTGACATCCGTGAGGTTCATGACGTTCATGGCGCTCATGGCGATGACGTGGGCACCCCCATTGAAATCCGCATTGAGATGGGTTCAGGAGCAGTCTACGAAGCTGGGGACGTGCCCGGCCCCGCCCGCACATTTCCTGTCGGGGGCGGGCTGGTCAAGACCGCAGACCTGCCGAGCGACCTCCTGGAGGAGGACATCGCCGTCGTAACGGGCCTCGAGGAGTGCATGGAGTTCCTCGAAGCTCTACAGGCGGGCGCTCCTGAGGGGATAAGGTTCGTGGAGATGATGGCCTGCGATGGAGGATGTGTGGACGGGCCGTTCATATGCTCGGATTTGAGCCTCTTTGAACGCCGCCGGAGGGTGCTATCGTATAGCGCCGGTGAGGTAGTCAGTAGTGCTGATGAAGTGGTTGGCGATGGGGCTAGTGAAGAAACAGCCGAAGGGGGCGACGCTGACAACGCAGGCCGGGAGCGGCGGGCGGGCGCGGCGGGTCCGGATGTGCCAGGCCGGAGGATGATACTTCTACCGCTCATGCGCGCGTATAGTGCCAGGAAGGTGGATGCGCCCGAGCCCGGCGGGGAGGATATCAGGCGCATCCTGGCGGCCACGGGGAAGATCCTTCCCGAGGATGAGCTGAACTGCGGGGCGTGCGGTTACGATTCGTGCAGGGAGAAGGCTGTCGCAGTCTACCAGGGCATGGCCGAGATCGAGATGTGCATACCTTACATGCGCAAGCGGGCCGAATCCATGGCGAGCGTGACATTCAACCTGACGCCGAACGGTATCATCATCACCGACACGGACCTCAGGATACTCGATGTCAACCCCGTGGTCGAGCGGAAGCTCGGCATGAGGCGCGACGAGATCAAGGGCAGAAGGTTGAATGAATTTCTTGATGCCGCCGCTTTTGAGGAGGCGCTCAGGGCCGGCAGGGTCATTACAAGGGAGATCGCCTACCCCGAGCGGGGCATGGTAACCCTCCAGACCGTGGTGTTCGTTGAGGAACAGGGCATGATCCTCGGGGTGATAACAGATATCACGGAGGAGAGGAAGCAACGGGAGAAGCTCAGCAGCGTGAGGCGCGAGACGCTTGATAGGGCTCAGGAGGTCATAGACAAGCAGATGCGCGTCGCGCAAGAGGTCGCTGGCCTCCTCGGCGAGACAACCGCCGAGACGAAGGTGTTGCTTACGAGGCTCATGAAGCTATTCCAGAGCGAAGAGGGGAATGGGGCTGAGAGGTGAGCGGGCGATGAGCATATTCGTCGAAGTGGATTACTCCAACCTTCCCAAGGCAGGCGAGGAGCTCTGCGGCGATAGCGTTGAGGTAGCGCGCACCGGGAACTCGGTCATCGTGGTCATGGCCGACGGCCTGGGGAGCGGCGTTAAGGCCAATATCCTGTCAACCCTGACCACGAAGATAGCGGCCTCGATGTTGAAGGGTGGCCTGGAACTTGATGAGGTTGTCGAGACGCTCAGCCACACGCTGCCGGTCTGCCAGATCAGGAAGCTTGCGTATTCAACCTTCAGCATCGTCCAGGTTTTCAATTCCGGCGATGCCTACCTGGCGGAATTCGACAACCCGCCGGCATTTTTCATAAGGGACGGCAAGGTGACGGGTCTGGCCACGAGCGCCCGCGTGATAGCCAGTAGGACGGTGAGGGAGTGCAGGTTTACAGTTTCGAACGAGGATGCCATTGTCCTTACGAGTGATGGGGTGGTACATGCTGGAGTCGGGGGGGTGCTCAACTTGGGGTGGCAGTGGTCAAATGTCGCTGAATACCTGGAAGGTCTTGCGGGAAGGCACCAGGATGCGTCGTCCATCGCCCGGCGCCTGACGCGGGTGTGTTATCATCTCTATGCCGGCCAGCCGGGTGATGATGCAACCGCCGTCGTCCTCAAAGTGCGCTATCCACGGACGCTGACCGTCGTGGTCGGCCCGCCCCGGAACCGCGAGGATGATCCCAGGGTGGCGAGGGAACTGATGAGGGAGACAGGCAAGAAGGCTGTATGCGGCGGGACGACGAGCCTTTTCATCGCCAGGGAACTGGGGAGGCCTCTTGATGTGGATATTGATTCGATATCACCGGACCTTCCGCCGTCAGGGCGTATAGCAGGGATTGATCTCGTGACCGAGGGGATTATCACGCTGTCCCGTGCGCGGAATATCCTCGAGGAGGCAGCGAGCTCGGGCATCACGCCGCGCGGGAATGATGGAGCCAGTGCGCTTGCCAGGATGTTGCTAGAGAGCGATAGGGTAAGGTTCATTGTAGGGAGGGCCATAAATCCGGCGCACCAGAATCCCAGGCTTCCAGTGAGCCTGTCTCTGAAGATGCAAGTCGTCTCGGATATCACCAGGATGCTCGAGCGCCGCGGTAAGCATGTTGAAACAGTTTATTTTTAGGGCGCATCTCTTTTCACCCTGCAGTCGCGCGCCGGGCGAGCAAACCTGCTGGGCGGGGAGAGGCGAGGAGAGATGAAGAGATGGAGATGAAGAGATAGATGGAGCTGTGTCGCCTGAGCAGCGTGCGGCAAATGTGATGGTGGGCGGCGGGCGGGGATTATGGTAGCGGTGATCATGATAGTGGGAATAGTGGGAGGGGAATGACATGCCGGAAATAGACATCCATCAAGATATTCACCAGCATCAGAATATTCACCAGCATCGGGATGTTCGCCAGGATGCTCACGACGACGTTCGAGGCGTTGACGTTCGAGACGTTGACCAGGAAGCGAGCAGCCTTGTGGATCGCCGATTCGAGAAGGTCAACGAGATCCTCGAAAAGTATGAGTGTGATAAGGCGGCGCTGATCAGCATTCTCCAGGAGGTGCAGGATGAATACCGCTACCTCCCAAGGGAGATTCTGACCTATGTTGCGACAGCGCTTGGGCTCCCGCCGGCCAAGGTTTACGGGGTTGCGACATTTTACGCTCAATTTTCCCTGGAGCCCCAGGGGAAGTACGTGATCAGGGCCTGCGATGGGACGGCCTGCCACGTCAGGGGATCGCAGCCGGTGCTGCGCGCCATCCGTGATAAGTTGAAACTCAGGGATGACGAGAGAACTACGCGAGACCTCATGTTTACGATCGAGACGGTTTCATGCCTCGGCGCGTGCGGCCTTGCGCCCGTCGTGATGATAAACGACAAGATCTACGGGCAGATGACGCGGGAGAAGGTGGGGAAGGTCCTGGATGACATCATAAAGGCGGAGAGGAAGGGTGAGGTTCAATGATAGCTTCGAGGACCGAGCTTGACAAGATGAAGGAGGACTACCTGCGCGTGCTTGACCAGGCTAAGATGAGGGTCCTGGTCTGCGCGGGAACGGGTTGTGTGGCAAACGGCTCCCCCGAGGTTTATCGCGAGATAAAGCGCCTGGCTCAGGGGCGGGGCGTGCTGGTCGATGTTGATTTCGCGAAGGAGGCGGGGCACGCGGTCCTTGACGCCTCTGGCTCCGTGGCCGGGCCGGGATCGCCGGCAGGCTCTCCTGTGGGGCGCGTTGAACCCTCCGCTGAGGCCTCGCACGATTGCGCCGGGTCTTCGCCTGAGTGTGGCAACGGTGGGACGGATGCGCACCAGGCGGGAGCAATGACGTCCAAGAGTGGGTGTCACGGGTTCTGCGAAATGGGGCCGCTTGTGAGGATCGAACCGGGTGGGCTCCTGTATGTGAAGGTCAGGCCGGAGGATGCCGAGGAGATCGTGGACCGGACCCTATGCAAGGGTGAGGTAATCGAGCGACTGGTTTACCACCACCCGGGCACAGGCGAAGTCTTCCAGACAGAGGGCTCTATACCGTTTTACCGGCGCCAAAAGCGTCTGGCCCTGGCCAGGTGCGGGCGCATCGACCCCGAGGATATAAAGGACTACATCGCGCACGATGGTTACCAGGCTATAGCGAAGATCCTTGCTGGCATGACGCCTGAGGAGGTCGTGAATGAGATACTCGGATCCGGCCTGCGCGGCCGCGGCGGGGCGGGTTTCCCCACGGGCAAGAAGTGGGAGTTTACGCGCATTGCCCAGGGCGATAAGAAATACGTGGTCTGCAACGGGGACGAGGGGGACCCGGGCGCCTTTATGGACCGGAGCGTCATGGAGGGGGACCCTCACCGCGTCCTCGAGGGAATGATGGTCGCAGGCTACGCCGTAGGGGCCCAGGAGGGATATATATATGTGCGAGCGGAATACCCGCTTGCGGTGAGGCGCCTCAAGAAGGCGATCGCCGACGCACGCGAGTGGGGGATCCTCGGGAAGAACATCCTGGGGAGCGGGTTCTCTTTCGACATCAAGATCAAGGAGGGCGCGGGTGCCTTTGTATGCGGAGAGGAGACAGCCCTGCTCGCGTCGCTCGAGGGTAGGCGGGGGATGCCCAGGCCGAAACCGCCGTTTCCGGCCGTGAGCGGTCTCTGGGGGAAGCCGACAGTCATAAACAATGTGGAGACGCTCGCAAACGTGCCAGGCATAATCCTGAACGGCAAGGACTGGTTCAGGAGCTTCGGGACCGAGGGAAGCCCCGGCACGAAGACCTTCGCCCTGACGGGCCAGGTGGTAAATACGGGCCTCATAGAGGTCCCAATGGGCTGCACCCTGCGCGAGGTGATATTCGACATCGGCGGCGGCATACGCGGCGGCAAGAGGTTCAAGGCCGCCCAGATAGGCGGGCCTTCCGGCGGGTGCCTCACCGAGGAGCACCTGGACCTGCCCCTCGATTTTGATTCGCTTGCACGCGTTGGGGCCATGGTGGGCTCGGGCGGGATCGTCGTGATGGACGAGGATACGTGCATTGTTGAGGTCGCCCGGTTCTTCATGCATTTTACGCAGAACGAATCGTGCGGCAAGTGCGTCCCATGCCGCGAGGGCACCAGGAGGATGCTGGAGATCCTCGAAAAGATCGTCGCGGGCGAGGCCACCAGGGAGGATGTCGACCTCCTCGAGGAGATCGCCTGGGCGGTGAAGGATGGATCGCTCTGCGGCCTGGGCAAGACCGCTCCGAACCCGGTTCTAACGACGCTCCGGTATTTCAGGGACGAGTATATGGCCCACGTGGTGGAGAAGATGTGCCCGGCGCGCGTGTGCCAGGCATTTAAGCAGTTCTATATAGACGAGACCTGCAAGGGCTGCGGCAAGTGCGCAAGGCAATGCCCGGCAGGGGCCATTTCGGGCGAGATCCGGAAGAGACATTCGATCAATACTCAACTATGCGTGAGATGTGGCGCATGCGTCACGGCATGTCCGTTTGGCGCGGTGAAGGAGGGCTAGGAACATGATCAACGGGAAGAAGATAACTGTCGACGGACAGGTGGTCCCGCTCGACGGCGAGGAGAACCTGCTCGAGGTTATACGCAAGGCGGGCATCAACCTCCCGACCTTCTGTTACCACTCGGAGTTGAGCGTCTACGGGGCGTGCCGCATGTGCCTCGTGGAGGTTGATGGCGGAGGCCTCGTGGCGGCATGCTCGACGCCGCCGAGGGACGGCATGGTGATCAGGACGAACACTGAGCGCGTCCGGAGGCTCCGGAGGATAATAATCGAGCTCCTGCTGGCCAACCACAACCGCGACTGCACAACCTGCGAGAAGAACGGTGCGTGCAAGCTTCAGGACCTCGCCATGCAGCTCGGTGTGCGGGATGTTCGTCTTGGCCAGCGCGATGCGAGACTCCCGCTCGACAAGAGCAGCCCGGCCATCGTGAGGGACCCCAACAAGTGCATCCTCTGCGGCGATTGCGTCAGGATGTGCGAGGAGGTCCAGGGGATAGGGGTGCTTGATTTCGCCTTCAGGGGCTCCAGGGTTGTGGTGACCCCGGCGTTCAATAAGAGCATGGCCGAGGTCGATTGCGTGAATTGCGGTCAGTGCGTGGCCGTGTGCCCCACGGGCGCGCTCGTGGTCAAGTCCGAGGTCGATGAGGCCTGGAAGGCGATCCACGACCCAAAGAAGACGGTCATAGCCCAGATCGCGCCGGCAGTGCGCGTGGCCGTGGGCGAGGCGTTTGGCATGCCTCCAGGCGAGATAGCCACGGGCAAGATCGTGGCTGCCCTCAAGAGGATAGGGTTTGACAGGGTGTTCGACACCTGCTTTGCGGCGGACCTGACCGTCGTGGAGGAGACCGCGGAGTTCGCGGAGCGGCTCGCGAAGGGCGAGCGGCTGCCGCAGTTCACATCGTGCTGCCCCGCCTGGGTCAAGTTTGCGGAGCAGTATTATCCTGGTTTCGTTTCAAATATATCAACCTGCCGGTCGCCTCAGCAGATGTTCGGGTCCGTGGCCAAGAAGTTCTACGCCAGGAGCCTCGGCATCAAGCCGGAAGACCTCTTCGTGATCTCGGTGATGCCGTGCACGGCGAAGAAGTTCGAAGCGAGGAGGCCTGAGTTCGCCACCGGCGGCGTGAGGGACGTGGATCTCGTCCTGACGACCCAGGAGATAACCAGGATGATCAAGGAGGCTGGCATCTCCTTCGAGGAGCTCGAGGTGGATTCATTCGACGCCCCATTCGGCTTCGCGAGCGGCGCCGGGGTTATATTCGGCGTAACGGGCGGGGTGGCCGAGGCTGTGCTGAGGGCAGCATATGAAAAGCTCGCGGGCCGTCCGCTCGGCAATGTGAATTTTGTCGAGGTGCGCGGCATGAAGTCCTTGAAGGAGGCAACAGTGGAGATCGGCGGCCGCGAGATCAGGCTTGCTGTTGTTAATGGGCTCGGAGCGGCCAGGGATCTCCTGGATAGGATCGCGCGCGGCGAGGCCGGCTACGACCTGGTAGAGGTCATGGCGTGCCCGGGCGGGTGCGTCGGCGGCGGCGGGCAGCCGGTGCCCAATAACAAGGAGGCGCGGGAGAAGCGGGGCAAGGGCCTCTACGCCGCTGACAAGCTTGTCCAGCTGCGCAAGTCGCAGGATAACCCCGTGGTGACCGCGCTCTACGGGCAGGGGAAGTGTCTGGACGAGCCAAACGGGAAGGGGGCACATGATGCCCTCCACACAGCGTATTCCTCCAGGAGGAGGATATCGGGCGAGGATATCGAGCTTACGAGCCAGCCCGGGGCGGGCCCGGAGGCGGGGGCAGCGGAGGCTGGCAGGTGCGACGACAGGGTCAGCAAGGTCGATGTCGCCGTCTGCGTCGGGACCTCGTGCTACCTCAGGGGCTCGTACAATGTCCTCCAGAACCTGATCGACGAGGTCGGAAAGGCCGGCCTGAGCGATAGGGTAAACCTGCACGCGACATTCTGTTTTGAGAGGTGCGATAAGGGCCCATCCGTGAGCGTGAACGGCAAGGTCATAACCGGAGTGACTCCTGATAAGGCGGGCTGGGTCGTGGAGAACTTCATAAGGCCGCAGATCGCGAGCGCTCCGGGGAGCCCCGCCGCGAGCCCCGCTACAGGCCCCGCCGCCGACCAGGGTCAAGCCGTACGGAGGTGAGTCAGGGATGTCCAGAGGGATAGGCGCGACCATCCCCAGGCAGGCGCTCCTGCGCCTCCCCCGCTATTACCGTTGCGTCAACCGGTGTAGAGAGAGGGGCATGGGATTCGTCTCCTCTGAGGAGATCGCCAGGGAGGCTGAGGTAAACCCGGTCCAGGTGCGGAAGGACCTTACGCAGTTCGGGCAGTTTGGCAAGCCCGGCGTTGGCTACAACGTCGCGGAGCTGGCTTCCCTGCTCGAGGGGGTGCTTGGCATCAGGAACCTGAATGAGGCCGTGTTGGTCGGCGCCGGGCGGCTCGGCACGGCCATTGCCGATTACGGCGGGTTCGGCAGGTATGGCCTCAGCATTGTGGCGTTGTTTGATATTGATCCCCTTAAGGTGGGCAAGAAGCTCGGCGGGAGGGAGATCTTCCCCCGGAGCGAGCTGTCCCATGTGGTCCGGCGGCTGGGCATTCAGGTTGGGATCATCACCGTGCCGGCTGAGGAGGCTCAATCGGTCGCCGATGACATGGTGGCCGCGGGCATACGGGCAATATGGAATTTTGCCCCTGTGACGATCAAGGTCCCCGCGGATGTGGTGGTGCGCAATGAGGACCTGGCCTCGGGCCTCGCTACGCTCTTTCACCACCTTGCGGGGGAATCCGGGTCTACAAGGCGTAAAAAAGATGAATTCGCTTGCAGGCGAAGCAGGAGATTAGATGCCGACCGAGAAATTAGATAGGTATTTGACATTCCGGGGAGAATGTGTATATAACATAAATGTTGGCGTGGAGGTGCTATCTCGATTCTTATGGAGGATTCGAGACAGATTCCCCGGCGGCCCAGGAAGGTCCTCGTCATATGCACCGGTAATACATGCCGCAGCCCGATGGCCGAGGCTATGCTCCGCGAGGGTTTCAGATCATTGAAGCCCTCGAAGGAGCAGGGCGAGGGTGCGTCCGGCCCCGGTGCCGGTACAGACGGTATAGAGGTCATCTCCGCCGGGCTGTATGCCCCGGAGGGTGCGCCCGCCTCTCCCTTTGCGGTTGAGGTGATGAAGGAACGGGGCCTCGACATATCGGGCCACCGGGCGCGGTCGATAACTCGCCAGCTTGTTGAGGATGCTGACATTATCCTTACGATGACCGATGATCACAAGCGATCCCTTGTTGCCATGTACCCTGAAGCAAGGGATAAGGTCCTTTCTATAAAGGAATTTGCCGTCGGAAAGGGATTTCCCATCGGAGAGGGATTTGCCGATGAGGCGGGGGATAAGCCGGGTGGGGGCAGGCCCGGAGATGGGGATGGAGCTGGAGATGGATATGGCGACATTGCTGATCCCTACGGCAAGTCAATAGACATTTACCGGGCCGTGGCGGATGAAATCGGCGATGCGGTCGAGAGGATTATCTCGAGGTTTAAGGGCATAGAATCTTGTGGGGCGTAATCCTAATTTAGGATTACAAAACCCGCGCGGGAAAGCCCATGGCTTTAGCCGTGGGAGGATGTCAGATTATGACATAATCATAATCTTGATCATAATTTTGTAGGGCGAGGGCGGCGTCTTATAGAGCAGGATTCTATAGAATTCTATGAGGTAAGAATCTTATAGGGCAAGGGGACTGGTTTGGATGAGGGTAGCTTTGGGTAGCGACCACGGGGGATACCGGTTGAAGGAGCATCTGAAGGGCATCCTGGATGATATGGGGGTTGTCTATGAGGATTTCGGGACATTCTCCGAGGAGAGCGTGGATTACCCCGATATCGGCCTGGAGGTCGCGCGCCGCGTGGCGCGGGGCGAGTTTGACCGGGGCGTGCTCATATGCGGGACGGGCATCGGGATGAGCATAGCGGCCAATAAGATCCGGGGCATCCGGGCCTCACTTTGCCATGATACGGTGACGGCCAGGCTCGCGCGGGAACATAATGACGCGAATGTGCTTACGCTCGGCGGGCGGATCATCGGCCCGGTTGTCGCAGAGGAGATCCTCAAGGTGTGGCTGAACACGCCGTTCTCCCAGGGTCGCCACGCCAGGCGTATAGAGAAGATCACGCTGGCGGAGGGAGGATGCTGATCGTGGTGGGCCGGCCGTCCTGGGATGAGTATTTCATGGAGATAGCGCAGCTTGTCTCGAAGCGGTCAACGTGCCTGCGGCGCCAGGTCGGCGCGATCGCCGTCAGGGAGCGCCGCATCCTCGCCACGGGGTATAACGGGGCACCGTCAGGGCTGAGGCACTGCTCGGAGGTGGGGTGTCTCCGCAGCGAGCGCGATATACCATCGGGCGAGCGGCAGGAGTTGTGCAGGGGCCTCCATGCCGAACAGAACGTCATAATCCAGGCTGCGCTGCACGGGGTGAGCATATGGGGCTCCACCCTGTATTGCACTCACCAGCCGTGCAGTCTCTGCGCTAAAATGCTCGTAAACGCGGGCATAACCGAGATCGTATTCTCAGGTGATTACCCTGATGAGCTGGCGCGCAGCATCCTGAGCGAGGCCGGAGTCATATTGCGGAGCTGGCAATAGGAGAGTAGGAGGCAGGTCCACGTCAAAGTAATTCTTCTTAGGCACCCTGGGGTTTGGCGGCCTGGCCATGGAGGCGGGTGATCCGCCTAATGAGAGCTTGTGTGGATGCGGGATTGTGAGAAATGGGGACTGGCGGCGA
>JABLXJ010000025.1 GCA_013178125.1 Bacillota bacterium
ACCCAGAGCATTACTCATATGGAGACCCTTGCCAGTATAAATGGGCATAAAAAGGCTACAGCCACGCTTTTACGCGTTTTAACGAGCGCCTATCGGCGCAACATCAAGCAGCTATGCAGTCTGTCACCTCATCCCATAGATCACTCTTATACTTCGCCCTTAAACTCGCTATATATTGTGCCCCCTCCAGGCTCCATCTCATGCCCGGCTGCTTCATCCTCTGCTGGATAACCACCTTGTGGCCACTCTCTACAAAACCGCTTCCAATATAATATCCCCTAGATTCAAACTCCTTGTAACGCATGCGCTCCCTGTTAGCGCTTAGATAGTGGGGTAGGTTCACTACCCCTTTAGGTAACCCTTCTTTCGGCATCCTTCCCTCCGCTATCCTTATCGCCTCGTCAACACGTCCCTCATAAATATGCTCTACCACCTCTTTTACCCACCTCTTCTGGTTTACCTCATCCTCTGGATACAGGAACTTCGCAAACTCATTCACATTCTCACTCAAGTGATAGTAGTCCAGAATCTCGGCTTCGGCATCAGGGAATAGCTCAAAAGCGATGTTCCATATCCATGGCGCTCCATCCCCTATGATCACTACCTTCTTTATCTTCCCATAACCCCCTTTTACTGCCGCTGCCCATAGAAACTTCTTGAATTCTTCCGCTCTCCCGATGTAAGCTACATACCTCTTTCTCTGTATCCTCGACTTCTCCTTGCCGGCCTTCATGACATCCCTGTCCTTAAAGACCAGGCCCACCTTCACCTCTCTCCACGTCTGACCAGTCTCATCTTCGTCCCTGGTGTTCAATGATGACCCGTCCGTCAAAATATACAGGACCCCCTCTTCCTTCCTATCCTCTGGAATGTCCTCGATAGCTTTATGTTGGTTCTCATAGAGATATTCCGCCTCAGCTGCATCCTTCTCATATACCTTCTTGCCTACCTCTTCGGACACTACCTGTATACTCTTATGGCTTATGTTCAGATCCAGGAACTTGAAAAACCTCTCTATCGTCTTCTTCCCCTCATCGAATGACCCTAACAATTGCCCTGTATAGGCTAGAAGGTCTATCATCCCCTTAGTCATCCTATGGTCGGTGTTGATGCCAATCTGCTCGTCGATTATGCCATATCCCTTGCCGCAGGCCCTGCAATGCATGTAGTCCCTGTGTATCGGTATATGGCCGAATATCGAAAGTATATTTATCAGTGAATCCGCCTTGCTCTTGATCATCTTCCTGCCACAGATGGGACAGTATGCTTCCCCGTTATTCTCGGGCTCTACCTTAGAGAGGGCGGCTCCTCCGAGGTCTAAGGTCATTTTAGTAAACGCAAAGATAGCTTCCTCCATCAGTTTTTCTACCGAATCGACATTCAGCTCGCCCTTTTCCAGCATGGCTTCAGCCTGTTCAGCGAATTTCCTTAAAATACCTTCCACATCTTTTAACTTTTGTGATATAGTAAAATTAATATACATGGTCTAAGATTCTCCTCCTTTTGAGGTTTATTTTATGAGGGAATCTTAGACCATTTTTTGTCTCATTTCAAAGGTAATTTCTATACCGACAGGAATATCATGCCTCCTATGCCTTGTCCTTCTTCACTTAAACTTTATGCGCCTTGCCAGGCTGTGCCAAAAGGTTAGTAAGTGTTCGGGAACCTGTGAAGTCCGATGCGCTCGATGACTTTGCGCCTGGCAAGAAAGGCGTATGCGGCCTTCTCCCGCTCGCTAAGGAACTGCCGCAGCATCTCCAGGTCGTCTGCGCTGGGCCATACGATGGAGGGAAATCTGTAGGCAATCCTCCATGCCGGCAGGACCGGTATCATCGTCATCATTCAGGCATGAGAACTGGCGCTACATTTCAAAGCAACTACTCACCTTTTCTCAAGGCATTCTCGATCGCTTTCAAGATTACCTTTTGGAGCACAAAACCCCTCCCTCACAGCTTGAGAAACCACCTTGCGCCAATACCAGTAAGAAGAGCGACAGTTGCGCTTGTAAGGGTACCCACGAGATAGTATTCAGCAAACTTCATGTCATTGAGCTCCGAAAACCTGGCAAGGGACTTGGCCGTTAGGACGAAGCCAAGCGATTGGAAGGCATTCACGAGCACCAGCGTCAGCATGAAAGTGCGTTCAACGATTCCAATGTACTTCCCTGCTCTTGTGACAGCCGTCGGTTGAGAATTCAAAAAGAATGCATCGAGTACCTGGCGGACAATTACCGGGCCTGCAAAGATGACAACGGCATAGGCCAGGATGATCACCAGCACCCGGTCGAATATGATACCGCAATCACCTCGCGGTGCTGGCAAGAGCGACAGTGATATTACGGCCTTTGAGACCACTGTGCCCCTGTAGAATGACATAATGTCTCTTGAAAACCTTGCATCCACGAAATTCCAGGCAGCCAGGATCGTGATTACGTGGATTAGCTGGTCAGCTGCAAATATACCGGGGCCTTTTCCCGGGGAGAGCTTCCGGCGGGCCAGGTTCTTGAGCCAGTCCACCAGGATATGTACCAGGGTTATTGCAGCGCCCAGAATTGCGGCTATGGATACACCGTAGAGGTGAAAGGCCGCAACACAGCACAGGAATACGCCCAGCCCGTGGTAGAGGTACCCCCGCAGGCAACCATTCTTTTTTGATGTGACTAGGTCATCGCTTTGGAAGGCAAAGTCAGCGAATACATGCGAGATCAAGCCCAGGAGAACAAAGGTCACATTCGCCCCCCCTTTTTTTAACCGACTAGAGGGTGAAACTGCCTGACTCACCCTTCAGGAGGTGATTCGGATTCCAACTTATGACCGAGTAGGCGTATGGCCTCCTCTGCCTGGCGTACAGCAGCCCAATGCGCAGCTTTACACCGCTTTTGGACGTTTTGTAATGCAATACCCAGCGCCTTGCCAGCCTCCGAGTAGGTGCCGAGACGCTCGTAGGCGTGTATGGCGTCCCACTGCGCTTGAGTCCAGCGATCCTGGATCGTATCCATCAGGACCAGAATAGCGTTGACGACGCTGTCGAAATCTTTATTGCCGGAGGATACGACGGTCCGGGTGCGGGTGTAGGCCTGCACCCCTTTCCCCCGCGACTCCAGCGACTCCAGGGATTCGCGTGCCCTTACAAATGCGGAACCGTTCATGTCCCATGGGTTAGGGCTCCAGTAATTATTTTCGAGCTCTCCAACCCCGATGCCGACCCGGAGTCTGAGGGGCAAACAGAAAAATCTGAGCTGCCGTACAACTTCGGGGGCCTGGAGATATCCCCGGCAGACCGCCTGGATTTCGTCGCCGCGAGACATCGAAAAAGTTGTGGCGACAAGGGGGTGAGTAAGCCGGGAAAGCTTTTCGGGCAATGACAGCACAAGGTCTCGCGCAAGTCTCGACTGGATTATATCAGCAGTGATTACGGTTATTTTCTCTGGCATCTTTCCTGGCATCGTAAACCTCCCGGAGGGTGAAATCCACTATATCACCCTAGTACCGGTTAACCGGCCATTCTGTTGGTGCCACTGCATGTGGTATGGGGGTCTACTCATGGGGGTAGCTGAGATAAATATCGCTTTATGGCTTTATGTTATGTATGGTAGCTAATTATAAGCATAGCTAAAATAGATATTACTGCGCACGTCGGCTATTCCCTGCAGGCGCAAACATTACTGGAACGATTTTATTCGGATCAATTTTGATAAACCTCCATAAATGAGGCGGCTACGGTTTGAATGGCTTTTCCCCTGGAGGAGCATCATACCCATGACTTGGAGAGTTATTATCGCGCCCTGGCCACACATCCCCCGTCATAATTACTATGAGGGGTGGGCGGAGTCCTCAATCTCACTTTCTTTATTTATAACAAGCATACTCGGAAGGCTCAGCGCGGGCCCGGCAAGGAGGAGCGCCAGCGCCGGGCCCTGGCCCATTCCCGACCCGAGTAAGCCCTGGATTATAGGTATTTCAGTAAGCGTTGCGAAGTACATGAACGCGCCGACAATGGAGGCGATGAAATTCGCAAGAAGCGAGTTCCCCCCAACAACCGAAGCGACGTAATGCGAGGGTAGGAGCCCGCCATCGATGCCCGGTCGCCCCATCAACAAGCCCGCGACCAGCACCCCTCCAACTGACTCGTTTGTTGTGCACAGACCCCTTGCTCACCAACTCCTCGCCCGGTTCAGTGCCCGGCTCGGTGCCAGGGCAGACCAGCGCGCACCGCCTATCTTCCACGCACTGCCCATCTTCATTCATTTGCATTTGATCTATACATTTCATGAATTGGTAAACACAGGGCGTCCTGAGCCTGTAAATCACCTTGAGCCCTTCCTTCCGCGAGCTAACGATGCCCGCTATCTTGAGTATGTTCAGGTGTTTCGAGATAGTGGACTGGTCGAATCCCACGCGGTTGACGAGCTCGCAGACACATTTCTCGCCTTCATCCGCGAGAATCTCCACCAGCCTGAACCGGGTTTCGTGAGCCAGGGCCTTAAACACGGCTACCTGCCTAGATATTGTATCCTCATGTCTTGATGTTGCAGCCTCACTTTTCATTCGGTTCATTTGGATCACCACCATGACTATATTACCATATAGCCATATATATTACAAGAGGACTTTCATATAATAAACCAACATAGACTTATAAACTAACCATAGACACTTTGATTTTTAAGATTTTGCATGATGGAAAGAAGGATTTTAGCAGAATGCATAGAATTATTTTCGTAACAGTTACGGTAGTAAAACGGAAGTGACGGAGAGGCCATTCAAGAATAAAAATTGCGTAAGATGTTATGGTTAACAAATAGGTTATTCATTTATTTGTCTCAAAAATATCTGCCGCGATATTTATACCCACTCTTATCCTTCAAGGGGCATGATTATTTGGATAGAATACGTCCTACTGGCATCTGGAGGTGATTAGACTGAAAAGAATTGGGGCCGGCATCATCGGCCTGCACAATCATTATCATGCTTTCCCGATGGCTGATTATATGAAACAGGGTATTCCTGGTGTTGAACTTGTTGCTGTTGCGGACGAAAGAGAGTTGGAGCTCACCAGGTTTGCGGAAACGTATGGCGTGGCAGGGGTTTACAGTGACTATCATGAGCTTTTAAAGCGCAAGGATATTGATCTCGTAATCGTAACCTCCGATACAGGGGCTCACTGCGAACACGTCTTAGCCGCGGCGGCTGCGGGGAAACACATACTTTTGGATAAGCCTATTTCGCTCTCGCTAAAAGAGGCAGATGAAATGATAACCGCGGCGGAAAAGGCCGATGTAAAATTCATGATGGCCTATCTAATTCGGTTCAACTCAGTCTACCTGAAGGTAAAGCAGCTAATTGATACAGGAGTCATTGGCCGTGTAACCTCGGTCTATCAATCAATTCGTTGTCCCTTATCATTTATCACGTCTTCTCCTTACACTAGTTCTCCTGGTTGGTATGTAGAGCCGTCTAGATGTGGAGGCGGTGGATTTCTAGATCACGGTGTACACTATACCGATTACTTGCGCTGGCTTCTTGGCTCGGAAGCTGTTTCCGTTATAGGTAAAGTAGCGAACTTAGCTTATAAAGATATTCCCGTTGACGATTATGGCATTGCAATTTATGAATTTAATTCAGGCGTCATTGCTACGGTGGAAAGCACCTGGCACGCTGCGGATTGGTACGGCCCGCTATCCAGTCCAGAACAGTGTGTTATCACCGGAACCGAAGGTGAGATTGTCGTCCACTATCAGAAAAGCCCGCAATTAGAAGTGTCCTCACGGAAGGCACCTTATCGCGGTCGTACATATTTTGACTGGGAAGGAGACGAACGTTACAACATCTGTTATAAATCCATCGTGGAGCATATGGTCGAATGTATCCGGGAAGATAAGGTCCCGAGTGTAACGGGAAAAGATGGACGATTGGCTCTTGAAATGATATTGGCCGCATATGAGGCATCGCGAACTGGGCAGATAATCCGGTTTCCATTTGAGAAACGGTGTTGTTCGGCAGTGGAAATTCTGAATGGCGATAATGGCGCATAATTCAAAGGGGGCGTAACGGTGAGAAGGATAGGGGTAGGTATGATCGGATGCGGCTTCTGGGCAACTCAAATGCATCTCCCATCTTTCTGCTCAATACCGGAGGCGAGGCTGGTGGCCGTTGCCGACTCTGTGGAACAGGCTGCGGCTGATGCCGCACGAAGATTTGGGGCTGAACGGTATTATAGCAATTATCGACAAATTTTAGAGGATCCGGAAGTCGATCTAGTGGATATTTGTACACCCAATGATTTGCATGCTTCAGTGGCAATCGAAGCGGCAGAAGCCGGCAAACATATAATCTGTATCAAGCCCCTCGGTCGGACTATAGAAGAGGCTCAGGCTATGGTCACGGCTGCGGACAAGGCTGGCGTTCTTCTCATGTATGCGGAGAATGTTCTTTTCATTCCTGCGCTCACCCGTGCAAAGGAAATAATCAATAGCGGTGGAATCGGAGATGTCTTCCGTGTTAAGGCCTGCGAGGGGACCCCTGGTCCGCATCGGCGGTGGTTCCTCGACAAGGACAAAACGGGTGGGGGTTGTGTAATTGACATGGCGGTTCACAGTTTATCCTTCTGCCGCTGGGTGGCGGACAGCCCTGTAGAGCGAATTTATGCTGAAATTGGAACCTTCGTCCATTCGATACCAGCGGAGGATACTTCCGTGGTCACTTTACGCTTCAAAAATGGCGTTATTGGACAGGCTGAAGACAGTTGGTCGCTAGTAGGGGCTATGGATTCTCGATTTGAGATCTTTGGAACAAAGGGACGGATCCTGGTTGATAATCTGTATTCACACCCCCTTCGCGTCTTTAGTGATAGCGGGTATGCCTTAGGTGAAGCCAATGTAGCAAGAGGTTGGAGCCACCCCATGCCGCTGGATGGAAGCATTTTGGATGGCCATTTAGCTATGTTGCGGCACTTTGTGCAATGCGCTATGAAGGGGGAGGCTCCCCTGCAAAGTGGCCGGGATGGGCTTGAGATTATGAGACTGGTTTGCGCCGCTTACGAATCTGCACGTAGTGGGCGTGCTGTATCATTGACTGATTTCGAATAGTCTTACGGGAGGCTGAAGCTAATGCCTGATAAACTTGGGGTGGGGATGATAAGTTACGCTCATGTTCACGCTCAATTTCGTAGTAGGGCGTTGTGTGAGATTCCCGAAGTGAGTATAAAGGCCATTGCGGATGATAATGAGGCGAGAGGAAGAGCCGCGGCCAGTGAATATGGAGCACCTTATTACTATAGCGATTATCGGTCATTACTCGACCGGAAGGATATCGGCCTGGTATTTATTCATTCAGAGACGAACCGCCATGCCGAGATCGCTATTGCAGCTGCGGAAGCAGGGAAACACGTTTTCTGTGAAAAACCGATGACGACATCGATGAGGGATGCTCGAAGGATCATGGATGCCGTGCGTCGCACGGGTGTACGATTCACCATGGGATTTTGTAGTCGATTCATGCCCGAGGCCGAAAGGGCAAAGGAAATCGTTGATTCGGGAGTATTAGGGGATATCACAATGGCCCGTGCCATCATTGGGCTTGCTGGTGTAGCTGAAATTGGCTGTCCACCTGACATGGTTGAGTGGATGCTGGATCCTGAACGTTCCGGGGGTGGGGCATTCATCGACGAGGGATCTCATGGTATCGATTTGCTCCGATGGCTAATGGGAGATATAGAAAGCATAAGCGCTTTCGTGAGTAAAACCGTTAGAAAGGATCTACCCCTCGAAGATACTGCAACAGCTATACTTCGATTCAAGAATGGTGCTATTGGTGAACTCAGCACCAGTTGGAATTTAAATATTGATATTAGAATGCGTAACGTCATCGAATTATACGGTAGCCTTGGTACGATGTTGATAGAGTTAACCACTCCTCTGCCGGCGGTAAAGGTATATACCCGGGAGAGCTTGCCGGCTACCCTTGCGGGCTGGGTTAACCCCTACATTATTCCCCAGGAAGTTGAGCCGCACAATTACCTGAGTTGGCCGACACATGTCCAACACTATAGGAACGAAGTGCGCGACGTCATTTGGCGTTTTCTTGACGGTCGAGAGTTTCGAGTTAAGGGAGAGGACGGATATGCTGCGCTTGAGGCTATCCTGGCTGGCTACGTTTCTGCGCGGGAGGGGAAAGAAATTAAACTGCCGCTTATGGATTGATTCTGGTGGGATTGATTCTGATGGAAACAGCACGACCTGACAAATAAGAATTGAGGGGGAAAGGTTGTGCGCATCGGCATAAATTTATGGACCTTGTGGGGTTTCGAGAAACCCCGGTTGATAGATGCATCAGTTCTCAAAGAGCTTCATAGTTTTGGGGCAGATGCGATCGAGTGGGTTCTTGATGAAGGACACTGTAATTACGCCGCTTTCATGGCTCAAAAGCCAAGGCTACAGGATGCCATCGCATCTATTGGCATGAAGGCGACCAGCGTTGCCTCAGGCTTGTTTTGGAAGTATAACTTGAGTTCCACCAGGGAGGAGGTACGGCGCAAGGGCCTGGAGGTGGTTCGAGCGGAATGTGAGGTAGCATCCGCCTTCGGGGCAAAGGTCGTCTTAGTGATTGCCGGACTACCCGAATCAGGGGCCACTTATCGGGAGCAGATGGATGCGGCTATCCGTACGTTGAGCGAAGCTGGAAGGATCGCTGCCGAGTACGGGGTCATAGTTGGTATTGAGAACGTCTGGAGCGGGTTTATTGCGAGCCCGTCGGAGTATGCTACTCTTCTCGACCGCGTTGATAGTCCTCACGTCAAGGCGTACCTTGATATAGGTAACGCTCTCGCGGCTGGCTTGCCTGAACAGTGGCTGGAGGCCGTTCAGGGTCGCATAGCTCTTGTTCATGTTAAGGACTTTAACCTACAGGATGGATCCCGCCGGGGGTGGCGCATTTGTGGGCGTGGCAACATGGCCTGGACGGAAATCCTATCGGCATTGCGGAAGACTGGCTATGATGGATATCTGATAGTGGAGACCCCCCCTGATTTCCCCATAGGGGAAGATATAAGAATTGATCATGGACTGGCGGCCGCCAGAGAGAGTGTTGGGTTTTTAAGGCGTTTATTAACGGCGGGCTAAATACAACGTAAAGTATTGCGTAAATAAAGTATTGCGGCTAAATGCATGCCGTAGTCGTATTCAACCGGCTCAACAGGCGTTGCCATCAAGAACCAGGAACTTTTGATTGGAGAAAGGGGTCACAATATTGTTTGTATATGGAACACAATATTTCCGACCGCCCAATCCTTCACGCGAGAATTGGGCATCGGACTTGAAAATCATCAAGAAACAAGGATTCAATATCGTTAAATTCTGGGCTATGTGGAGCTGGATGCATCGCGCAGACGGCAGCGTGGATTTCGCGGAGCTTGATGAACTCATGGATCTTGCGGCGGAGAACGGGTTGAATGTGGATCTCAATATTATTTTAGAAAACTCGCCCTACTGGCTCGAAGAAAGGTATCCGGAGGCCAGGTATATGGCCCACGACGGGACGATCGTTCAACTCCAGGCGGCATCGAATACCCCGTCCGGAGGATGGCCTGGACTTTGCATCGATCATGAGGGAGTCCGAAAGGCCGCAGGCCAATTCCTCCGTGCCGTAGTTGAGCGTTATAAGGATCATCCTGCTCTATATGTATACGATGTATGGAATGAACCACACATGGAGCCAGTGTGGTATTACCCAGATAAGCTGTTTTGCTACTGCGAGAGTTCCCGATTGAAATTCAAGGCCTGGCTTCAGGATAGGTATAAGACTCTGGAGCGGCTGAATGAGGCCTGGGTACGGCAGTATAATAGTTGGGATCAGGTTGAACCCCCGCGCGTATTTCAGGGGTACCCAGATATGTTGGATTGGCGTACCTTCTGGTTGGAGAATCTTGCTCAGTGGTTAGCTTGGAAGGTTGCCCAGGTTAAGGCGCTGGATCAGAACCATCCAGTCATGACACATGTCGCTCACAGCGCATATAGTGGACTCCTGCCTACGCATTTGTGGGATGAGTGGTTACTTACTGGCCATGTTGATTTATTTGGAACTTCTTCCTTCCCCAAATGGCTTATGGACAATGACCCAGTTGAGCATCTGTTCCATCTTGATGCTGTAGGTGCAGCCTCCGGTCAGAAGAGGTTCTGGCAGACCGAACTGCAGGGAGGGTTTGGACAGAGTCTTGGCTTGAGCCGTACTAAGATTCCAAGCGCCGGAGATAGTAGGATATGGAACTGGCATGTATTGATCACCGGTGCTAAAGGCTTAATGTACTGGCAATGGCGCCCGGAAATGCTTGGTCCGGAATCGCCAGGCTTTGGCCTTTGTGACCTCCGGGGGCGCCCCTCCACACCACGGGCTCAGGTAGCGGCTGAAATGGCGGGTTTTATTTCATCTCATCCGATTTTCGATGAAAGTGAACCCGTTAACCCTGAGATCGGGATTCTTGTTTCCCGCGACATCGCGTTGTTCAATTACGCCGCGGAAAAAACAATGGAGTTATATGCACAAGCCCTGCTTGGGGCATATAGGGCCTTCTTCGATGAGAACGTTCCGGTATCTCTTGTGCATACAGATAAACTCATGGAGGTTTTACATGAGGGGAAATTGAAATGTCTATATGTGCCTTTCCCCATAATGTTACGTGAGGAGACTGCAGGCCTGCTTAAACAGTTTGTAAAAGATGGCGGTACTTTAGTATGTGAGGCTTGTCCCGGCCATTACAAGGAGGGGGGGTGGTGCTCGCAACAGATCCCGGGTGATGGACTAGATGAAGTATTTGGGGCTGAGGAAGTCCAGACGGATCGACTTGATACGGTGGTTATGAATATAGAGAACCTTACGCTCGTGGAGCCTGGTTTTAACTCCACGATTTTGGGATGTCTCTATAAGGAGGAGCTCAGAACCCTTTCCCCCACAGCTAAGGTTGTAGGCCGCCACGTGGATGGTACGGCAGCAGCTCTATTGAATTCCTATGGTAAAGGGAAGGCGTGCCTAATTGGGAGTTTTCCTAGTATAGCTTACGCAAAAACGAGAGACCGGAAGACGCGAGGACTGATTACTTTAGGTAAAGGGTTGCGCACCATACAGGCAAACGTTAACGGATCTACTAATGTGAAAACCCGGTTGCATCGGGCATCCCAAAGTTACGTCCTATTTGTTGTAAATTACGACCATCAGGACGAGGAAGTTACTATTGACCTTCAAGGGGTTGCTTTTTCTCGAGCGATCGATTTAAAGTCCATGACGCCAGCTGCAACAGATGGATTTTCTATAAGTATTAAAGTTCCCGGCCAAGATGGTAAGGCTATACAATTACTTGAATAGAATGAGAGCAAGAGCGATGTTTGAATTAGAAAGGAGGAAGTGCCCTATGGTGTCTAGAGAATTCACGTTGGAGTACGGTGAGAAGATATATAACTTTTCTTTGCCCGCAGAAAATTGTATGGGATATGTACAGCCTATGTATATTCCAGGAGCTCCAGATCCAAAACGAGCTGTAACAGAGGCCATTCGCAATCCTATTGGCTCTCCGCCTCTTCGAGAAATTGTACGGAGGGGTGAGAAGGTTGCGATTATTTGTAGTAATTCTGGCCGACCCTGGGTGGATAATACTATACTGATCCCACCCATTTTGGATGAATTGAATTCAGTCGGGATCCCGGATGAGGATATTTACATTGTATTGGCAAATGGAACTATGCTTCCAGAGAGCGAAGATAGTAAGAAACGAATCATGGGCGAGGAGGTATATCGGAGAGTTAAAATCTATAACCATGAGTGTCAGGACCGCGATTCTATGGTTTACCTCGGCAGAACTAATCGTGGTACTGAGGTATATGTTAATAAGCTTGTTATGGAAGCGGATCGTCGGATCTTAACCGGCGGTATTACCTTTCATGAGAATGTCGGTTTCGGCGGAGGGCGCAAGGCGATTTTGCCCGGTGTCAGCTTCGTAAAGACGATTGAGCAAAATCATTATTGGATGCTGGATCCAGTTCCCGGCTACGGTCTCAACATCAAATCCGTAGCAGGGAAGCTAGATGGCAATCCGTGTCATGAGGATATGGTAGAGATCGCGGCTTTTGCCAGGCCAGACTTCATGGTTAACAGCGTGGTAAATCGAAATAACGAGGTTATCCAAATTTTTGCGGGCCACTTCGTGAAAGCCTGGCTTGAAGGGGTGCGTCTAGCTAATGTGGCTCATAGTGTGACCATGGATCAACCTGCAGATCTAACGGTAACGACTGCGGGTACATACCACCATCAAATGGTTTTGCCCAACGCCTTCAAACGCCTTTTGGCGGGCGTTGAGGCGACTCGCGATGGCGGGGTCGTTGTTATGTTATGTGGCTGCTGGCCATTGGGGCAATACCCGCAGGTACATTTAGATACCTTTAAGCATAAGACTTTCCGCGAAATGGATCTCGCTTTGCGCAAAAACTTCTCTATAGGCGGTTATACGGGGTTTCTATTGGCCCATATGACCTTGACGCGGCACATAATTTTTGTTGGCGATGAAGTGGATGAGAGGGTTCTAAGTCAGTTGCATATTCAGACCGTATCTTCGTTGGACGAGGCGTTGAACATGGCATATAAGATTGTCGGCCCGGCTCCGCGCAGTGCTGTGTTGCCATGTCCTGAATTGACTCATCCGGTTACCCCAGATGGAAATAGGCTATATTATGCTACGCGGCATGAGCTTGGCCTTTATTGTTGAGTCTGATTTTGATGCTATGACAGGGAAGGATGTTTGGTGCGGGTAGAGGACCATCCTATATTGGGTAAATTGGGAGAAGGGAAGATAGTTACGATTTTTATTAATGGCCGGGAGCTTAAGGCGCGGGAAGGGGAGCCCATTGCGGCGGCGCTTTTAGCAGCCGGGATTAGAGTTTTTCGGCATACTAGGCGACGCCATGAACCTCGAGGTCTTTTCTGCGGGATCGGGCAATGCAGGGATTGCGTAATGAAAGTTGACGGCGTTCCTAACGTTCGCACCTGCGTTACTCCAGTAAGAGATGGAATGAGGGTCGAGACTCAGGATTAGACGAGACGCTCGCCCTGCAAGGCAGGGTAGACGCGGCCCCAGGTAATTCTTTGAGGTGAGTTTCTTATGCTACAGACAGAGGTAGCGATTGTAGGAGCCGGTCCAGCAGGGCTGGCAGCGGCTATTGAGGCGGCTAAACTTGGTGTATCAGTTACCGTCCTCGACGAGAATCAAGCCCCGGGTGGGCAGCTATTTAAGCAGATTCATAAGTTTTTCGGATCGCACGAGCATAAGGCCGGGACCCGAGGGTTCGTAATCGCCCGGGAGCTTTTAGAGGAAACGGGAAAGCTCGGGGTGCAGGTAATGCTCAATACTGCTGTCTGGGGCATCTTTCCCGAAAAGCGTCTGGCATGTGTACAGGGATCAAAGAGTTTCGAGGTGCAGGCACATCGGGTGATCCTGGCTACTGGGGCATCTGAAAATGCGTTATCCTTTTGTGGCAGCACGCTTCCTGGTGTGATGGGTGCTGGTGCAGCTCAAACTTTTATTAACATACACCGGGTCATGCCAGGCAGACGATTTTTGATGGTCGGGTCCGGCAATGTGGGGCTGATTGTCGCATACCAGATCCTGCAGGCAGGCGGAGAAGTAATAGCCCTTGTTGAAGGAGCATCAGAAATAGGTGGCTATGTTGTACATGCTGCCAAGCTGAGGCGGGCCGGGGTTCCGATTTACACTAGACATACAATTCTCCGCGCTGAAGGAGACGGCAAAGTAGAGCGCGCGGTAATAGCTGAACTAGATGCAAATTGGAACATAATCACGGGAACGGAAAAGATTTTGGACGTGGATACTATCTGCATTGCCGTAGGCTTAACTCCGCTTGGGGAGCTTGCGTGGATGGCGGGATGCCAGTTTGGCTATTTCCCTCGACTAGGAGGGCATGTGCCACTGCATGATGCTAACATGGAGACCACCATGCCCGGAATCTTTGTAGCTGGCGATATTGCAGGGGTTGAGGAAGCTAGTACAGCCATGGAGGAAGGGCGTCTGGCCGGTGTTGCCGTAGCTGAATCCCTTGGCCGCCTTAAGGTAGAGGAGGCCCGTCAGAAAAAGGACGAAATATGGAGACGCCTTTGCGCTTTACGTACAGGGCCTTTTGGGCGGGCACGTCAAGATACTAAAGAGGAGATTTTGAGATTGAGGGGCGTTAGTGCATGAGTAAGGTTGGGCTTTCGCGTCCGGTGGCGATCATCGAGTGCCCTCAAGAGATACCCTGTAACCCATGTGAGGCAGCCTGTCCGTTCGGAGCCATCGTAGTGGGACAGCCCATCACCAACTGCCCAAGATTAATCGTTGATAGGTGCAAAGGGTGTGGGGCATGTATTCCAGCCTGTCCGGGGCTTGCAATTTTTTTGGTAGATGAAACCTACCAGGAAGATAAGGTGCTTGTAGCCTTTCCTTATGAGTATCTTCCGCTTCCTGAAAAAGGACAGCAAGTTCAGGTGGTCAATGGAGAAGGGCGGGAGATCTGCCCAGGAGAAGTTATATGGGTCCGCAACCCCGAAAGATATGATCATTCGGCAGTAGTTGCTGTTTCTATCGAAAGGGCATTTGCCAACGAAGCTCGGGGCATTGTGCGACTGAAAGGAGGGGGGGGTTCAGGGTGTCAGATCGTATAATTTGTCGTTGCGAAGAGGTAACAGAGGAAGAAATTCGTATGGCAATCAGGGATGGGGCGACGACCCTGACAGAGGTGAAGAGACGTACCCGGGCTGGAATGGGCTTGTGCCAGGGAAGAACCTGTCGGAAGTTGGTAGCTCAAATCATTGCCCAGGAAACCGGGGTTGATCCCGCGATAATTCCTCCTCCGACGACGCGTCCCCCTGTGCGGGCGATTAAGCTTGGTATTATTGAAGGAGAGAAATGATGTGGGAGTACAAACAGCGGACGTGGTAATCATCGGAGGCGGGGTCATCGGAGCTTCTACAGCGTACTTTTTAGCCAGGGCAGGAAAAGATGTAATTCTCTTGGAACGCGAGGATCTTGGGGCAGGTTCTTCTGGAGCTTGTGATGGATTTGTTACACTTCAGACTAAGAAGCCAGGCATTCATTTGCGTTTAGCCTTAGAAAGCACGCAGTTATTTCAGGACTTGAATAATAGATTGAAGGCAGAATCGGGGTATGATATTGCTTACCGGCGAACAGGAGGCATGATTATCATAGAGAATGAAGAGCAAATGCAGTCTATGCGTCAGTTCGTCGAGGGGCAGAGGGCTGCTGGGCTTAGAGTGGAAATCCTGGGTATAGATGAGGCACGCAAACTCGAGCCCGGGCTTTCGGAACGACTTATTGGAGCTGCATTTAGTCCTGATGATGGACAGGTCGATCCTTTAAACTTGACATTAGCCTTTGCGGCTGCTGCCAGGCGGCGTGGAGTACGTATAATGCTACATACAGCAGTTACTGGAGTGCGCGTTTTATGGGATCGGGTTAGATCGGTACTTACAAATCAGGGTGAAATTGGGGCGGAATGGGTCGTAAATGCTGCAGGTGCGCTCGGAAGCGAGGTGGCTAACTTAGTAGGTTTACAGGTTCCCATAGTCCCGCGACGTGGTCAGGTCTTAGTAACGGAGCCTCTGCCACCCACCTTTAGGCATGTGATTTCGTCGGCCCGGTATATCATCGCTAAGTTTAATAATACAAGGCAAATGGCTGTAGCACAGGATGAGTTTACACGTTTAGGAGTGGGCCTAGCTCTCGAACAAACGGAGAGGGGCAATGTATTAATTGGTAGCAGTAGAGAGTTCGTAGGATTCGATCGAAGGGTAACTTACGAGGGCCTACAGGCTATCGCACGCTATGCCTGTCATATCGTTCCGGCTTTAAGAGAGGTGAACATTATTCGTGCCTTTGCAGGGTTGAGGCCGAGCACCCCCGATGGACTTCCAATCTTAGGGGGGGTCGACGGAGTTTCAGGTTTTGTGATGGCGGCAGGGCACGAAGGGGATGGGATCACTCTTTCACCGGTGACAGGCAGGCTTATAGCTGAACTCATATCTACGGGAAAGACGTCCATCCCATTAGCGGGATTTAGTGCATCGCGATTTAATCCTGAGTCGCCGCGGGCTGCCAATTGAACTTAAGATCGGGCTGTATAGTAAGCCATTTGGGTTTCGGATTACAAATCGGCTGATAATTTTGTTAACCTCTTGGCAGGATTCTAGTTGTTTATAAAGAATTATAATCGTAACAGTTACGGTACTAGAACAAGGCTTAAAGAATGTCGCCACGTGAACCACAGAGTTATATGATGACCAAAGCATGCTCTAGTTCGGTGGCTAATTAAGTTGTAGGAGAGTGAACTGTAGTAGAGGGAACAATGAAGAGAAGTATTTACCATATTGCAAAAGAAGCAAATGTATCCGTGGCCACAGTATCTCGTGTCTTAAATAATAAACCGGACGTCTCAGAAGCTACGCGGCAGAAAATACTAGAGCTTATCCATAATGGAAGATTTGAACCGCGCGTAGTCAAAAACAAAGCTGACACGCTGGGGGTTATCTATCATTGGATAGCTCATTCATTCGGTAATTATTATGTATTTGACATTCTTAGCGGCATTGTCGATGCCGCAGCGTCATTTGGCTTCAACGTACTTCTAATTCCCGATATGCCGCGTGATATCAGGGATCTTGGTACCTATCTCAAGCAACGTCATGTTCAAGGGGTTATTCATATAGCACCGATGTCAGACGATGTGTGGTTATCCAGAATCGGGGTGGCTCGCATACCACAAATCGTTGTTGGTGGTCGCTGTGATAGATATAATATAAGCTACGTTGACTCTGATAACGTTGATGGCGCTCGGGAGGCGGTTCGGTATCTCTTAAATTTCGGGCACAGGCGTATCGGCTTTATAGGTGGGCAAATGCAGCAAAGTAACCACGTGGATAGACTAACGGGCTATCGAGCTGCATTGCATGACGCAGGTATACAGTGTGATGAAAGATTGATATTTCTTATAGACGATGAATCAGCTTGGGTGAGTGGAGAGGGAGGCAAACAAGGAGCATTATATTTACTTTCGCAACCTACTCCGCCCACAGCTATATTTGTTGCTAGCGGCCACTGCATTATGGGAGCGTTGAGTGCAATCAATGATTTAGGCCTGAAGGTACCGGATGACGTTTCTATAGTTGGATACGACGATATTCCGTTGGCTTCCTATACGGTGCCTCCGCTTACCACAGTAAGGCAGCCCATTTACGAACTCGGAAAGAAGGGAGCCGAGGAACTGCTATGTTTGATAGATGATACTTCGGGAAATCGGGATGTTGAACCTAAACGAATCGTCCTGCACGCCCCATTGATTATCCGGCAGTCAGTAAAGCCAATTTCTTAGGCGGGATTAAAATTATTGTTCGGGATAAGTTGCCTAACTACAACTGAGAGGAGGGAGGTGAAGGGGTTTACATAGTTATCCCTGGGGGCAAATTTACTTCATGCTTTGATTTTAAAATTTCAAGGGAGGTTGGCTGTAGCTATGATTGGCATTAAAGTAAGGGCTATCGGAGTTTTTTTATTGGCAGCTTCGTTTATCTTAACCCTGAGTCTAGGAACGGTGTACGCTGCGGCTTCTTCTACGGGTATAACATTAACTGTTTCTCGTTGGGCGGGACCTCACGCGGATGCGATGAGAGACCTACTTAAGGAATTTGAACGAGAAACGGGGATAAAGGTTATATTAGATGCGATTGCCTACGAAAATCTACACGAAAAACAAGTTCTTGAGTTATCAAGCGGCACGGGTGCCTATGATGTTATCTGGGTCCCCGAGGTTTGGATCCCGGAGTATGCGGGAGCGGGTTGGCTATTGCCTATTGATAATATGGTTAGCGATCCCAAAATGGCAGGATCAGATTTGGATTTAGCAGATTTTATCCCAAGTATCCTCAATACCGCTAAGTACAACCATAAGCTATATGGTTTCCCCACATTTGTCCAGACTCCGTTACTTGTTTACCGTACAGATCTTTTTAAAAAGGCAGGGTTCGATGCGCCTACCACCTGGGATGACACTCTTAAGGCAGCGCAGTACTTCCATAAGAACGGGCCCGGTGGGATAGCCCTACCAGCTAAGAGAGGTGCCGCTAGCGTTGATGTCTGGGCAGCTTTTCTAAGAGCAGCCGGAGGAGATTACTTCAGTGGGGGGATGGACCCACAAGTTAATTCCAATGCTGGTATTGCTGCTACAGAGTTCTGGGTGAATCTTGGGGAATACGCTCCTAAGGCCAGTGCTGGTTGGCATTGGGACGAAGCCGCTACTGCCTTAGCACAAGGTCAGGTAGCTATGGGTATTACCATGTCTGGTATTGCAAGCTGGTTCGTAGATCCGAATCAGACGAGGCTAGTAGGAAAATTTGGGTTTGTCCCGTTGCCTAAGAAGGTATCTGTATCAGGGACCCTTGCAGATTGGAATTGGTGTATTTCCAAAGATTCTAAGAACCCAAATGCTGCATTTAAGTTAATTAAGTGGCTAACCAGCAAGGATACTGAAAGAAAGTTGGCGATTGCAGCAGGCAGTGTAGGAGCTCGGGCGTCTTTCTACAAGGACGCGCAATTAGTTGGGAAGCTGCCATGGTTGCCTGCCATGCTTGAGGCTCTGAAAAACGCCAGGACACAGCCGTTAATCCCTCAGAGCAGCCAGATTGTGGATATAATGGCGTTGGCTCTATCAAGTGCCTATACTGGAACGCTTGATGTTGTGAAGGCTTTAAACCAGGCGAACAGGGATATAGCTAATATAGTCAAGCGTTAAACTGAAATTCTAACGTAACGCGATCCATTGGGGATGGGGCGTTAAGGATAAGAGATGCCCCATCCCCAGATAATTCATTTTGTATTACCGTCACTTGATTTGAATTATCCGCCGGGAAGGGGATTTCTCATGCGGAAGATAAATACCCTCGGTGATAATGCTAGGAGTAAATGGATAGCCTGCTTTGATGCCAGAGCACTCCCTTATATCCTTGTGATCCCAACCTTGGGTGCCTTATTTTTACTGATAATTTGTCCTTTACTTTATGGATTCGGCCTGAGTTTTTTCGAATGGAGTCCAGTACGCCCCCAGCTAGGTAAGACTTTTATATTCATCTCTAATTACATAAATGTGTTAAGGGATCAGTACTTTTGGATATCCATGCGAACTTCACTAATCTTTACGATTGGGTCTGTTGGTCTCGAATTTTTTACAGGTTTGGGGATGGCATTAATATTATCTAGAAGAACTCGGGGCAGGAATATAATTAACTCCATTGTTATAATGCCTCTTATGGTGACCCCTGTCGTAGTGGGCTTAATCTGGAGATATATGTACGATTCGCAGTTTGGTTTAATTTATTACCTTTTGAGCCTGGTTGGCCTTGCCGATAAATTTGGCGGTCTTACCCAAAGCAGTACAGCATTGCTTTCTACGATTATAGTTGATGTCTGGCAAATGACTCCATTTGTGATCTTGGTGCTTCTCGCAGGCATCAATTCTTTTCCAGATGAACCCTACGAAGCCGCTCGTATTGATGGAGCTTCAGAATGGCAGCTGTTTCGGTATATCACCCTTCCTATGTTGAAGCCGCTAATAGCCCTTGTTTTAGTTATGCGGACAATGGACACTTTGAAGGTATTTGACATCATTTTCATATTAACCAAAGGCGGTCCCGGGATGGCCACAGAAACCATAGGGCTTTTTACTTACAAGATGGGGTTCAACTATTTCCGTATGGGCCCAGCGATGGCACTTTCATTTCTAACTCTTATTATGCTTGTAGTTATTACCGGCTCTCTCCTCAAATTGTGGGGTCAAGATAAAGGAATCGAGGTCTCGTAATATGGAGAAAACTCTAGTTAGGAATAAAAGCATATTTATTTACGTTGAGTGGCTGATCGTATTTATTTTTCTCGCATGGACCCTGCTTCCTATCTTCTGGATTGTACTAACCTCATTCAAAGAAACCGTTGACATATTTACGGTGCCACCGAAGATAGTCTTCAGACCTACACTCTCCAACTACATTCGAGCTTTCATCAGGGGGAATTTCTCTGCCTATTTCGTAAATAGCTTAATTATAGCGGTCAGTTCTGCGTTTCTATCAGTATTACTTGGTTCCATGGCGGGCTATTCTCTAGCTCGTTTTAGGGTATACAGGAAGGGATTAATTGCTGTCTTGATTCTGTTCGCCCGGATGGTTCCGGCAATTGTCCTTGTCATTCCACTATTCAATTTAATGAAGAATATGGGGCTTCTTGACAGCCTCATGAGTGTTATAATTGCTCATACTACTTTCAATCTTCCGTTTGTAACCTGGATGATGAGGGGTTTTTTTCAAGAACTTCCCGCAGAATTGGAGGAGGCCGCAACTGTTGATGGATGTTCTAGAACACAGGCGTTTCTCAGGGTGGCCTTACCCCTCACCGCTCCCGGTTTAGCAGCTACCACAATCCTTGCCCTACTCCTATCGTGGAACGAGTTTTTGTTCGCATTGGTTCTCACATCGGTTAGAACAAGGACGCTTCCCGTAGCTGTTTCAGGCTTTATTGGTGCGGTATCCGTTGATTGGGGTGGCAGCACGGCAGCAGCTACTGTAATTATGACTCCCATGGTTATAGCAGGGTTGATCGTACAAAAACATTTAGTTCGCGGTTTAACTATGGGAGCTATTAAAGGGTAGATTGGGTTGAATACTTGGGTGTACGAATTGTATGCTCGGAGGAGGGAAGCTAGATGATGTTTCCGAAGAGCGAGATTGGTAATTATAACATCAGTAGACTAATATGCGGGACTAATTGTTTTCTGGGCTTTTCGCATTTTAGTGGTGCCCGTGATGCTTGGCTCAAGAGGTTCTTTGATATTGACCATATAGTTGAGGTTCTTGAGGCCTGTTCACGCCAAGGAATTAATGCCATCCTGGGGCCAGCTGATCAAAAGCTGGCTACCGCTTTAAAAGAACATGAAGCAAGAACTGGACGGCATATGTACTGGATAGCTACTACATATGGTAGACGCTCTATAGATGATGAAAAGAAGACTTTGGAATGGCTGCGAGAGCAGGGGGCTGAATTTGGGTTAATTTTCGCAGGTTACGTCGACGCGAACCTCATTACATCGAGAAAAGAGGTTGAAGGTTTGAGGACGTTACTGAATTTTTCGCGCCAATTAGGTCTGGTGCCCGGAGTAAGCACACATCGGCCTGAAACTATTAATGTTTGCGACGAGGCAGGATATGATATAGATGTTTATGTTTTACCATTAAATGTATTAGGCTTTATGTCCCCGGTTGAGACAAACTGGATAGCCAGGATCATTCGCGATACTCCAAAGTCAGTAGTTACCATTAAACCCCTCGCATCAGGTAGAGTGATGCCTGAGGATGGATTGAGATTTGTCTATGCTTCAATAAAGTCAACGGATTGTGTCGCAGTAGGTTTGATGAGCCCGGAGGAAGTCGAGGACGACATAGCTGTCGCCAGGCAAATTCTCTTAGGTGAGGGTACAGATAGAATTCTTTTACACACGCCTAGCAAATCTACCCTCAAGTAGACCCTATGCTGTAGTGTGGCGCGACAGTCAATGAAACTGCCATCTATGGAATTTGTAAGTGAATTATTTTAGGGGTTATCTCCTTACTGGTTTTGAACAGTTTTGAGGCAAATTCCAGGGTGGCGACCCCTTAATATTGCGGGTTTCAGGGCTTAAAGGGTAGGTATTTTTCAAAATTCTGTAGTATAATGTAAGTGCCATGTACTTGAGGACTGTTAAACGCAAACGAAAAGACGGCTCGTCTGTCGAGTACGTCCAGCTCGCTCACAACCACCGTGATCCCAAAACGGGTCTCCCAAGGGCTGAGGTGCTTTACACCTTTGGTCGTAAGGAAGACCTTGACCTCGATGCCTTACGCAGGCTTGTAAAGAGTATCAGCCGGTTTCTCGAACCCGAGGATGTCGAACAGATCCAGAAACAACTTGGGGAAGAATGGCCATTTGAGTTCCTGGGTTCGCGTCAGTTGGGAGGTAGCTGGTTTCTGGACAGGCTCTGGCATAAACTCGGCATCAGAAGCGCTTTAGAGCATCTTCTCAAGAGCCGTAACTACCACCGACCTATCAAACGCCTCATCTTTACCATGGTGGCTAACCGGGCATTGAATCCCAGTAGCAAGCTTGCCATGGAGTCATGGGTTGCTAATGAAGTGCTAATAGACGGGCTACCCGAGGTTGAGGTTCATCAACTCTACCAGGCCATGGACTTCCTGCTCGAATCCTCTTGTGAGATCCAACACGATGTATTCTTCTCTGTTGCCAACCTGTTCAATCTCGAAGTGTATATCCTCTTTCTGAATACCACCACCACATACTTCGAGATAGAGGGCGAAGATGAGGACATATACGGGGAAAATGGGGAGGTTCTCGAGGAAGGGCTTCGTAAGCGCAGCAAGAACGATAAAGATAATCACCTGGAACTTGCGCACGTGGTCGTGGCTTTTGCTGTTACTCGCACAGGGATTCCGGTAAGGTGCTGGGTTTGGCCTGGTAATGCATCGGATCAGGATCTGGTTGAAGAGGTGAAAAGGGATCTCAACGGGTGGAGGCTGGGTAGGGTTATCCTTGTGGTGGACGCCGGGTTCAATTCAGAGAGAAACCGGAGGATCATGCAAGGCGCGGGAGGTCATTACATAGTCGGTGAAAAGCTGAGACAGGGGCGAGATGGTTTGCCGGTCGATGCGCTCAAGAGACCTGGCACTTACAGGACTCTCGAGAATGGGCTCAAGATCAAAGAGGTTATCATCGACAACGGAGAGGCGAGGCGACGCTTCGTTGTAGTGGTAAACCCCAACTCCACTGAGGATGTAGTAATGGGCTACAAGCAACTGGCACAGATCGAGCGAGTATTTCGGGGTCTAAAGCATACGATTGACATCCGCCCGATATTTCACCGCCTTCCGGACCGGATAAAGGCACATGTGCTTCTGTGCTGGCTTGCCATGGTTTTGATACGCATAGCTGAACAAGAGACTGATGAGACCTGGCAGAATATCCTCTCCACGCTTCAGCCGCTTCAGATGGGCAT